>DYRX01000547.1 GCA_020718525.1 Victivallis vadensis | reverse complement strand
CGGAGAGGCAGACGAGAGAAAAAAATACTTTGAGCCGACTTTGCGCATTCATGAGCTTGCTCCCCCTTTTTTTCAGATGCAGAATTCAGACGCTTCTAAGACTATTATGCAATATTATGATAAGTGACTCCCCGAATCTAGTCCAGTTTATATTCCGTTTCAAATGCGGAAAGGAAAAAAATGTGCCTTTTGGACTGCTTGACCATGGCTTGTCACTGTGCGCTGATTTTCATTGATTTCTCTTCGCGGCGATCATTCGCCGCAAAACTACCGGAGAAGGATCTCCGGCAAAGCGAAAACGGCAAATGATTGCCGCAGTATGGCACCTGTTCTGCTCACATTGCAGAGAGGTTAAAATCCAAGTTCTTTTTTAGGTTAAAGATAACGGGCTGTGCTTGCATTGCTACACCCCAGTTCAACGTTTAGCAAAATCCGCCAGTTGTAGTTCTTATTTCTTGACAGCCCATCCTGATGCAAATAATTCTCAGAGATCTTTCCATTTGTGCTGAAATGCAATTTCTTTTGGAGACAGTCTCGATGACGCATTCGCGTTTGAACCTGGTGACGGATAGCCCAGGCTTATTAGCGAGACGACTCTGACTCTTCTCGGAATATCCAGCAGTTTTCGGACTTTTTTCTCGTTGAACCATCCGATCCAGCAAGTGCCAAGACCTTGCGCCTCGGCGGCAAGGACAAAATGCTCCCCGGCTATGCCCGCGTCAATCATCTGATACTGAAGCCCCGAAATGATCGGTGCAATCTTGTGGGTGACAAAATCCAAGTCCAGGCATAGCGCAACGATTGTCGGCGCATCCTTGAGCCAGGGCATTGGAAGTCCGGGCAGAAGACATTCGGAGCATATTTTGTCGAGTGAGGAGCGGTCTGAAACTACAACAAGTCTCCAGGGCTGGCGATTGCACGCGGAGGGGGCGAGTCTCAGCGCCTCGATGCACTCATCTATCTTGCTCTTCTCGACTTGCATATTTCGCAGATAGCTTCTGCAACTTCGCCGTGAGCCCATAAGTTTGACAAGATCGTGAATCTCCATTTCAATCGCCTCGCGTGTTTATCTGAATTAGATCCCGCTCGAAAAGACCGGGCATGCGGAAAATCAACACATTTTGAGCATCATGTTAAAATATAGCCGCAACATTTTCTGATTTAACTTTTTCCATCCGTGCCTTTTCATCAGCCTGGAGACTGTCGCCTGGCTTGCGCCGATGATCTTTGCCGTTTCCGGCAATGACACTCCTGAATTTGCTCGGTGGAAGTCCTTCCGCACAAGCAAATCTGAGATTCCCTGAAGTTCAGCGAATATTGACTGGATCGTATAGGAAATTGTATTTTTTATAATTTTCGTAATCGTAGTCGCTAT
>DYRX01000246.1 GCA_020718525.1 Victivallis vadensis | reverse complement strand
AATCTTTGTGCCTCTGTGGCTTTGTGCGAGGACAAGTTCTTGTCTTTTAACTTCGCGACCTGGCGGCTTGGCGTGGGAAGAAAAGTTTCCGGTTTACTGTTTAACGGTTTACATTTTCCAAAAGTTGAACATTATCTCGCACGAAGACACAAAGCACACGAAGTATGGCTCTTTCGCCGAAAGAGCCTCGTGGTTCTTTTAGCCTTAAGTATGGCAGTTTTTCCGAAACTGCCTCTTTCTGAGCCGTTCTCGGAAATAACGGCATACTTTTCCGAAACGCCTTCTTTACGCGTCCTTCTGTGCCACTTTCGGCGAAAGTGGCATACTTGCCCGAAGTACCACGTTCGTTTTCACATGTCAAATCAGGCAAGGAGCAGAAATATAGGATTGTTATTCCCTGATTATAAATAAGATACGATCAAATCCCGCGGATTTTTGCGGAATGGATTGGGCATCTGTTTCCGGGCGCGAACTCGACAGTTTTTACAGGAATCCAAGATTCTCCGGGCGCGTTTCTGAAAAGAAGCCCTCCTTTGTCATCCAGGGCAAAAAGACCTGCGGCAAAGTCGCGGACAAGCTGGGGGAAAATGATCCAGTCGCCGTGTACCTTCAGATATTCCTGATTCGCCTTCGCTATTTTTTCCAGTTCGTCCCCGTAGCCGCCCCTAGGCTTCAAAGCTGGGCGGGACTTTTTGATCTCCGCCAGTAAATCGAGATTGGATCCCATCAAATCCAAGGGAAGAGCCTGAGAGATTCCAAGAATGGGACCGCTGTCCATCTCGCCGCCCAAGCCCGTGTATGGCTGTGCAAGGATCACGCTCGCCCTCTGGGTTTTCATCCCTCTCAATATCGCGGTTTCTATGGGGACTGTGTGGAGTCCAGCCAGTATTCTGCGTCCGTCTTCCTCGACAGTCAGGTCGCCAGGATGGACATTAAGACAGGGGAAATCTCCCATTATGTTCGTGAGCGGCACGAATCCCGCAAGAATGCCAAAATCTATCCCAAACGGCCTTATCATCCCCCTCGCCTGCTCAGTCCAGGCTTCGCGGATTTTGCGTCCGCTCTCAGTAGCGAGAGAAACCCTGGACTCGCCACGCGACCGGTAAAACTCCTTTATGTCGAGTGAAGCCGTGGGAACATTGAATTTTTTTTCAATTTCATAGGCTCTTGACGTGAGGGGACAATCAGTGAAAATAAGAGAGGCAGACCATTTCGGATTTGGCGATTGCAGGGATTCCAAAAGCCTTTCAGCATTGGTGCCGCTTCCGCTCATGAAGATGCAGGCGGAGGGAAGCCTCTCCCCGCCAGTTTCATTCAGAAAGAAGCGCACGCCAGTTTCAGGCGATCTTTCTGCCGCTGAGCCTGAAAAAGGCATCGAAATATTTGTCCTTCGTCTTGAAGACTATGTCGTCAGGAAGATCTGGGGCCGGAGGAGTCTTTTTCCAGTCCAGCCCTTCGAGGTAGTCCCGGACGAACTGCTTGTCAAGGCTAGGCGGACTGCAGTTGATCCTGTATTCATCTGCCGGCCAGAACCTGCTCGAATCCGGAGTCAGAACCTCGTCAATGAGAATGACTTTTCCTTCGAAAATGCCAAACTCGAATTTTGTATCAGCCAAAATGATGCCCTTGCTTTCTGCGAATCTCGCAGAATCGGCATATGCGCGCAGTGAATAGTCCCTGATTGTCTCGGCGAGCTCTGTCCCAAGCAGTTTGACTGCCGACTCGAAGCTGATGTTTTCGTCATGGGTGCCGAGCTCCGCCTTTGTCGAGGGCGTGAAAATTGGCATGTCAAGCTTTTCCGCCTGGCGGTATCCTGCCCTGAGCGGAATCCCGCATATTGCGCCGTTCTTCTGATAGTCCTTCCATCCACTGCCAGTGATATATCCTCTCACGATGCACTCGACCGGAAGCGGACTTGCCTTCTTGACTAGCATGGAGCGGCCTTCGAGATCGGATGCGTATTTTTTAAGCTTCTGTGGATATTCGGAGACATCCGCAGTGAGCAGATGGTTCGGCAGAAAATCTTTCATCCTTTCGAACCAGAAGAGGGACATTTGAGTCAGAACTCTGCCTTTGTCGGGAATTCCGTTGGGCATGACGCAGTCGAAGGCGCTGATCCTGTCTGTCGCCACGAAAAGAAGCGATTCGCCGAGATCGTATATGTCCCGCACCTTTCCCCGTCTCGGCTGGGGAAATCCGTCCATTTCGCTCTGGACAAGCGCGCGATTCCGATCGTATTTCATCCGACTTTGATTTCCGTTATTTTAACTCTCGTCGTTTCCTGTCTGTGCCCCTTCATCTTCCTGTAGCCCTTCCTGCGCTTCATCTTGAACGCAAGCAGTTTTGGACCTCTGAAATTCTTGACGATTTCACATTCGACGCTGGCGTTGCCCACAAAAGGCGCACCAAGCTTCAGATCGGTATTTTCGCCGACTGCAAGCACCTTGTCGAAACTGACCTTCTGACCAGGTTCGCCCTGGATTCTCTCGATGTCAACGATGGAGTCCTTTTCGACTCTGAACTGCTTGCCGCCAGTCGCGATCACTGCATACATGATATACCTCCGAATCTTTGTTGAATTTCCATGAAAGGGAAGGGAAAATATCACAGCCGAGGCAATTTGCAAGCCCAAAACAATGAAATGGATGCGAATTTTTCAGCTATGCACACCAAGCAAAGAAAATCGTTGTCTAGCTATGACAAGCCCCCTCTCTGCCGCTGCCCTGATCCAAATTTCTTCGCTTTTTCTCCCAGCCAGGCTTGACTTTTTCACAATATTCAATTATAATTAACAGAAAGGCTCATATAGTTCATTATTATTGAACATTAAGGGCGATTGCCCGAAACAGCGCGGAGATTGGAGTGTCCCGGATGGATACGATGAATTTGACAAAAAATATTTCTGTTCCAGTCAGATCTGTCAAAAAGGCTCTTGACGCCTTGGATTTTGTCCTGGACAGCTCACCTGAAAAAAATGGTCTGAGCCTGGGGGAACTTTCCTCCATGGTTGGCATGAAAAACAGCGCCATGCGCAACATTCTGAAGACGATGGAAATATGCGGATACATAGCCCGTGCAGAAGGACGTCTATACATTCCTGGACCAAAGACACTTCAATTCGCACGGCTTTCGCGGAATCTCATGCCTCTCGTGGAAATCGCATCCCCCCTGCTGGCAGAGGCCGCAAAGGAAAGCGGCGGGTCATTTGTACTGACAACAGTCCTCAACGGAGAGCGCCGCGTGCTTCTCAGAGCGAAAGGCGGCGGCATCGTCAGCGTCGAGACGGACAAGACAGAAGTCTGCCCCGTCTATTCTCTTGTGACAAGCCGCGTCATGCTCGCCCACCTTGACACCATAGAGCTTGATTATTTCATCGGACAAAACGGAATGCCTGGAGCAGAATGGGAAGCTGTTTGCGACAAGGAATCTCTTCTCGCTGAGCTGAAGAAAATTCGGAGAAAGCTCCTCATCGAAGAAAAGGGAAAGGAAATCGTCTCAATGGCCGCCCCAATATTGGATGCGAAATCGTCTCTTCTCGGTGCTGTCGGTGCCTACGCCCCCCTGCCCTATTCCGACAGGCAGTCCAGAGAAAATCTTGCCAGTCTCGTCAAATCGCTAGCCTTGAAAATATCTTCAAAAATAAAGGAGAAAGATGATGCATGCTGACAGCGCGTTGACAGCTAAAGTGAAGGACTATGCTCTCAGGACCTTGAGGGCGGATCTGGTTGGAGTTGCAAATATCGGCAGATTTGAGAAGGCTCCACTCAGAATGAGCCCCCAAGGAATCATGCCTTCCGCCAAATCGGTGATAGTCATGGCAGTGCACCATCCCGACGCCGCAGTCGAGCTGGGCGGAATGGAGCATCCTCAGAAAATCGGACCTTACGCCATTCAGTATGTTATGAACTGGCGCCTGGACGACATGTCCTACAGAATGGCTCTCTTCGTGGAAAAGCTCGGGTTCAAAGCTGTTCCAATCGCCTCCTCGAACATCTGGCGCTACAAAGGCTATAAGAATTTGAACGAACATTTTGCCGCGGACATATCCCATATGCATGCCGCCGTCGCCGCCGGGCTCTGCGAATTTGGATACAACGGCCTGGCAATCAGCCCTGAATTCGGAGCGAGAAACCGCTTTGTCAGCATAATCTGCGACGCGGAGCTCAGCCCCTCCCCTCTCCTTGAGCCCGGCTCAGTCTGCGACAACTGCATGCTCTGCGCAAAACACTGCATGTCGGGAGCGCTCACGAAGGAGCTGGACGGCTGGAATTTCGTCGAGATTGAGGATAAAAAATATAAATACGTCAAGAAAAACCTATGGCGCTGTGCCTGGGGAGAGCACTTCGACTTGGATCTCGACTTGAAGATTCCCGAAAAGGTGACAGAAGAAACCATCATAGAGCATGTGAAGCAGTACGGTCTTCGAGGAGGAGAAATGGGAAGCTGTCTGCGCTACTGTCTTCCAAAGGCTCTGCGCTACTGGGACAGGACTTATACAAATGCGCCCAGAAGAAAGAAGCACACGTCACAAATTCAGGGCGTTTTCCACAGGGGCCTACTTGAGGAACTGCACTCGATTGGAGCAGTTTGGGGCGCGGACACGGTCATCGTGAGCGATTCAGAAGCCCTGAATGGCGTCAATATGACAGACTATCTTCCCGGAGCAAAAAGAGCAGTCAGCATTCTTTACAGCCAAAAAGCAGGAAATATTTCCTCTTTTCCAGAAGAGGCCAACCCTTATTCCAGACCCGGCTCCGGCGTGAGATACATCTTGGAGCAAAGCGCGTATGACGCATGCCGTCTTCTTGAACGCTTTGGATACGAGGCAGTTACATTGACCGAATTTCAGGAGGAGTCGCTATTGGCAAGTCTCGGCACCGGCAATCCCGCTGGAAAACAAATATCAAGCCTGACACTGTTCACCAATGCGGAGCTTCCTTTGACAGAAAGATCTCTCCCCGCTCCTGCCGCAATCTCAGAGCCTAGTCCGGAGAAACTAAGGAAACTGCTCGAAGAGAGCATCTCAAAATTCGAGGGCGACGCCATGGGAGTCTCATCCTGCAAGCGCATGGACGAGCTTTGCGATCAGCTTGAGAAATATTACGGGGACGATGAGTTTCTGGATGCGAAGGACAAAGCCTTGCGCTTTTACAGCTTCGAACCTGAAATAAGCGTGAAAAAAAGAAGGGTGCTCCGTCCTTCCGACTATCTTCCAGGCGCGAAATCCATTGTCGTGATCGGTCTGAGAGTTCCCGAGCAGATTGCAGAGGCAACCGCAAGAAATGAAGCCGAAGCTGTCGGACCGTGCGCCTTCGCCCAGTATGAATCCGTGGTGAGGCTCAGACTCATCGCCACAAATCTTCAGAAGCTTTTGGAGGATAACGGGTTCAATGCCTGCTTCGCATTCGACATGAGCAACACATCCTCTGTGACAGGAAATCCAAGGGGGGAACAGCCGGATGCCTTTTCAAACAATTTTGCGGCGTTTGCTGCTGGACTCGGCAGGCTCGGCAAATGCGGCGCGCTCATCACTCCAAAGAATGGCACAAACATGCGATTCGTGGCTCTGATCTGCGATGCACCTCTCCCCGAAGACGCCCTTCTCGACGATCCAGCACTCAACGAATCCTGCTCGACCTGCAATGCCTGCGTCTCGGCATGTCCGACAGGAGCTTTCGGAGATGAGATAAAAATTGAGCTCGGAGGCCTGCGCGAATCGCTGAGAAAAATAGACCGGAAAAAATGCGACTGGGCAAAGCGCTATTCACTCTCCGCCGAAGAAGGAAACAAATATCTTGGGTGGAAGCTCGATGAGTCTGTCCCGGAGACCATTGACGACAAAAGCCTTGATGCCGCGCTTAGGAAACAGCCGCCTATCCCCAAGTACAGACCCTGCAATTTTGAAAGTTGCCTAATGGCATGCCCACACACAAGAACGCAATCTCAACCGTGATTTTTCAGTGGTGCTTTTTTGCCGTTTTCAGGCGCAACGCGGCTTCCCTGCACGGGCACGCATAAAAGCAGGTCGGCATCGGAATCGAAGAAATAGACAGCCACGGCAATCCATATCTGTGTCTTGACCGCATTGGACGATGTGCCGAAAAAACTTTTGACCCGGAGATTTTGTTTTATCCACCTAAAAAAACTCTACCCGCCATCGGCACTTGTGGAGGAAGGCGATAGTCATAGGAGGGAGATGAAAATTGTTTGTGAGAAAAACAAGATCTTTTCCAGACTCCGCATCCTTGAAACTTATTCTGCGCATGGACACTGGATATTTTTTGCCAGTGTTTGGACCGATCAGAACGATAATCTGATCCGATATGGGACATTGAAGACATGGACGATTACCCGCGTAGAGCTTTGGACTGCGGGGCACACAGTGCCATTACTACAAATGCCGCTTTTGCCTTGCCGGAGATTCTTCTCCGGCGCTTTTGCGGCGAATGATCGCCGCCAAGAGAAAGCGGTGAAAAATCCTGCCAATGCACCATAAATAATGCATATAAAATGGCATTGCTACTTCTTTTTAT
>DYRX01000546.1 GCA_020718525.1 Victivallis vadensis | reverse complement strand
TACCATACTGGATGGGATGGATTCAGTCTGCCGTATTATGTCCAATATCCTCCTGAAAAACCGCGCTACATCTACGACAAAGAGATAGATATTGAGGACACGTATTCCGCGCTGGTCAGATACAAGGGTGGAACATCATTGGCATATTCATGCAATTTCTCTACGCCGTGGGAGGGCTATATCCTTGGCATCAACGGGACAGGCGGCCGCGCCGAAATCGTCCAGTATCCCGATTCAACCGGGAAGACTTCCGCTCCCGTCCACAAAGATGAGATAATATTCTACCCTCTTAAAATTTTTTCCAAAGGAATATAAAGGAGAGATCTCGATGCACACAGCAAGAAATTTAAGTCCGCAGGAAATGTTTTTGCGACTTGCAAGGGAACATCGTCCTGAATTTCATTTCAATGGTAAAAACTTGAAGGATTTTGAAAAATGGAAGGCGGAAGCGCTTCCGCGAGTGATGAGGACGCTCGGCGATTTTCCCGGAAAAGTGCCTCTGGAACCCGAGCTTCTCGCAGAATGGGAGCACGACGGCCTCATCAAGCAGAAATGGATGATCAATGTCGGCAGGCATATTTCCGCCTCGTTCCTGCTCAACAAACCGAAAAAGATTGTGAAAGGAAAAAAACTTCCCGCGCTTTTGTGCTGGCATGGTCATGGACAGTTCGGAAAAGAATCCGTCATGGGAAATGATTCCTCTGCGGAACGAAAAGCTGAGATCGCCAGATGCAACTATAATTACGGTCATCAGATGGCAAAAAAAGGCTTCGTTACTTTCGCGATTGACTGGATGGGAATTGGTGAACGCAACGACAATAACAAGCCGAACTGGAGGAACAACAATGGAAACCGCGACTGGTGCAATCTCTATTACCTGAATGCGACGATGCTCGGAATGACTTCGCTTTCGATAAACATTGCCCACGGCATGGCCGCCACCGATTTCGCCTGCACATTTCCGGAAGTGGACAAGGACAGGCTCGGCGTGATGGGGCTAAGTGGCGGTGGAACAATGACCCTCTGGACAGCTCTATGCGATGTCCGTTTCAAGGCGGCAGAAATTATCTGCTACAGCGACCTCTGGGAGATTTTCGGCTTTAGAGATTTTAATTATTGCGGGATGCAGGTCGCGCCCGGCCTTTATAAGCTTGTTGATCTGCCGGATCTGCAAGGACTTTTAGCGCCAAAACCGCTTTTGATAAACATTGGCGCATACGACACTTGCTTTGAAGTTGGCGGTGCTATGAAATGCTTCGAACAAGTAAAGAAAATATATGCCGCCGCAAACGCATCGGACAAACTCGAACTCGACTTCTTCCCCGGCGAACACTCTTGGGGTGGCAACAAATCCGAGGCATTTTTCAAGAAATCAATTTT
>DYRX01000245.1 GCA_020718525.1 Victivallis vadensis | reverse complement strand
GTTTAGTCCATCGTGTACGCGAAGCTCTTTTCCGAATCCGAGTCATTCTCGGAGAGACTGGCATACTGGGTTCGTATTCAACTAAATTTATAGATTACCGCTCCGCTGATAGCGATAGCGACTACGATTACGAAAATTATAAAAAATACAATTTCCTATACGATTTAATTGGCGAATAACAATATTTGATTGCTGATTTGACATATGAAAGTGCTGCTTTTTGGCAAATATGCCAGTTTCGCTGAAAAAGAGCTCACGGAGCAAAAGCCTTTTTGAATCCTTCTCCAATAAAGTTGAAGCTGATCACAGTGAGAAAGATGGCTATCCCCGGCCAGAGAGTGAGATGCCAGCGCTGGAGCGGGTTCGACATTGCCTCCCTCAGCAATTCCCCCCAGCTTGCTGTCGGCGGCTGAACCCCGAAGCCCAAAAAACTGAGTCCGCTCTCGGAAAGAATCGCACCAGCTATTCCAAAAGTGAAGCTGACTAGAATCGGACCCAGCACATTCGGCAGAATGTGTAGAAACATGATTCTGGCGGAGTGAAGCCCAAGACATTCACAGGTTTTCACATATGGCAAGGACTTTTCCTTGAGAACTTCGCCCCGGACAATTCTGGACAGCCCCGTCCAAGATGTCAGGCCGATAACCAGTACGACCAAGAGAACAGACTGCTTGAATTTCATGTCCATCATTATCACCATCAGGATCAAAAGCAGTAGAAATGTTGGGAAGCACATTATTATCTCGACTATTCTCATGAGCAAGGCATCCAGGCGGCCGCCGAAATAGCCTGAAACCATGCCGATAATAATGCCGATGAGCATGGTGATTGCAGTTGCAAGGAGCCCCACTGCCAGAGAGATCCTCGCGCCGTAAAGCATTCTGCAGAGCACGTCGCGTCCGTTTTGGTCTGTGCCAAAAAGATGTTTTGCACCTGGCGGGGCGAGCGGCTCTCCAGCCCTGTCAAATGGACCACAGGCTATCGGCGCGAATACCGCAAAATCCGAGCCGGAAAAATTTTTTGTCCGTTCCTTCCAGTCGCTCCTGTCGAGTCTGTTTTTTGCGGTCAGAAACGGGATTAAAAGCGCCGCCGCCAAGAAAGAAAGAGCAATGAATCGAAACTTTTTCTTGCGGAAAAGCATGAATGCCGCCGCGCAGGCGGGAAGGGCCAGACAAAGATAGTTGAAGCTTCTTTCGACCATTTCTTCGCCCGAATCGGGTGCAAAGAAAAACTCAAGAGCGGGTGACTGTAGACTCCCATTTTCAAAAACAAGAAGTGGACGCCTGTTCGCTATCAGTGGAGCCATGCATGCGAGTCCGAAAAAGAGCATGGCGCATAATCCACCTATGAGAGCGAGCCTGTCGGAAAGAATCTTCTTCCGTACTAGATCAAATGGACTGACGGCTAAAAAATCGGTTTCAGCGCCGGGACTCTGTGCTGTATCCGTGGCAAGTCCGTTCATTCGGTCATGTTTTTAAGTGCGCCCTTGGCCTTGTCGCCGGCTTTTTTCGGATCAGCATCAGCCTTGTCGCCGTCCTTTTTATCTTCTTCTTCCTCCTTGGGATCTCCGCTCGCCATCGTGTTCAACTCTTCTATCTGCAAATTGAGCTTTTCGACCTCTTTGTCAAGCTTATCAATCTGGGCGGGATCGGTGCCCGGCTTCGCCTTCAGCTTTTCCAGCTTTTCGCTGATCACATCCATCTGCTTTTCTATCGGCTTGATGGCTTTCTCAAGCTGTTTCTCCTTCTTATCCTTCGTGTCTTCCAGCTTTTTCGTGATTTTCTCTACTTTGACCTTGTCCTTGGCAGGATCAAGCTTGGCCAGCTCCGCCTCCATCTTTTCGATGTCCTTGAGCATTTTCTCGAATGGATTCTTTTTCGGTGTCGCAGATGCCTTTGCCTTTTCCGGCGCCGGGGCTGGCGCGGCAGGCTCCTCGCCCGAAATCCGATTCATGATCAAGACAGCGGAAATCAAAGACACGATCAACACGGACCTTTTCATAAAGCCTCCTGCTATTGTTGGATGCGGTAAATTCAAAATGCCAATATAGTTTTTTATATGAAGCTATTCCAGTTTGGAAAAAAAGTTTTTTTCACAATCTTTCCTTGGCTCCCGGACGACTCAAGCTCGGCTATCAGACCGCCAAGGCTTTTCCCCCCGGCGCCTGGAAAGGCAATGTCGCCGGCAATTTCACGCAAAGGAAGAAGGACAAAAAGTCTTTGAGCCGCCCTCGGATGGGGGATGAGAAGCCCTTCAGCCTCGAAAGCAAGACTGCCAAAAAGGACAATGTCTATGTCAATGCTTCTTGGTGCATTCTTCAGTGCTTCTTCATGCCTTCTGCCAAGCTCCTTCTCAATTCTTCTGCAGGTCTTGAGCAGGTCGAATGGATCTTCCGAGCGCCAGGTGCCCAGCATCGCCATATTGTAGAAATCAGGACTGCCAGGAGGACAATCCAGTGGACTGCTCAGATAGATTGAAGAAACTTTGATGTCGGAGAGTCCGCTCCCGGCGAGCTTTTTGACCGCCTCCGCCAGAATGGCACTGCTCTCGCCCAAATTGCTTCCAAGCGAGAGGCAGACAGAGCTTGTACCGCAGATTGAACATTCGCGCTTCATGGAGGCTTTCGGAGTATGCAGAAACCGTTACTTGTTCTCGTGCATCTCCTTCAGCTTCTGCATGTCTATTTTCGCCTGATCCTCCCATTCGTGCCTGGGACATTCCTTGAGAAAACGATCATACCAGAATATCGCAAGCTCGGGCTTGTTCAGTTTTTTCGCGGAAACTGCCGCGTTGTAGATGAAGAAAGGCATATTGTCTGTCTTGTCGGAAAAATATATGTAGGCTCTCTCTGCATAACTCTGAGCCGATGCGAAGTCGTCTATCCGCATTTTCATTTTGATCGCTTTCACTGCCACAACGGGAGCCCGCGGATCCTCAATGTTTTCAAAAGCTTTCTCTGCCACCTTGCCAGACCAGAAAGGTACGCTTACAACCGCCGCAAAGGCGAGAATCACGATCAATATTATGATTTTTTTCATGTTTTCGACCCCCTTATTTGACCAGCTTCAGATTTACCAGCGTGTCAGCGCCTTTCGAAACTTGAATCTTGTTCACCTTGCAATCAGGAATGCCTTCCGCCTTTATCACAAGCTCATAGTCTCCAGTCTTCAAAAATGGCGAAAAATACACTGTCATGCCACTCAAAACATCGAATTTGCAGGTTGTAACACCAGTTTTTGCATCAATCACCTGCATCGAAACTTTTTCGGACAGTCCCGAGAGTTCACCAAGAATTCTCCCCCCATCCTTCCATTTGTCTCCGCTGCGGCTGAGCTTTTTAGGCGGACTGCTCTCAAATCCGGCACCAAGCAGGACGGCGGAGCACACTACAAGAAAAAAGATGCGGAGAATAGATTTGGCTTTCATTCAAACCCCCTAGTTGACAATGATTTGCCTTTTGCAACTGCCTCTAGAGTCTAGCATCAAAAGGCTCTAAAATCAAGAGCCAGAATTTTCAAGTGGGAAAAAAATGGGAGGTATGAAACGAATGCGGCAGTCTTTCCGCCCCAGGCATCTTGTCTTCGCGACAATGGATCAGTCGCTTCGCCCCTCTGGGTGGAGCTGGTTAGAACTCTGTTAATCTCCTCTGGCGCGTCTTGCATATGCCGTTTGCATCCATCTATTTGCCAGGATGGAGATTAGTCCGTGCATTGGGAACAATGAATCAAGAGGCCCCGAATTATATGGAAGAGCAAAAGACTGTCAGAACATCCCATCTTTTTGATCACATTGGCTTGACTTGGTTTCACCGGAAGATCTGGTTTCTCTCGGCGATGGGGATATTCCAGGAGGGCTTCAATCTTTTCGTAGTCGGAATTGCCCTGCCCCTCATCTACCATCAGCACCATCCAAGCTCGTTGATGCTCGGAATCATTGGCGCGTCGCCGATCGCCGGAACTATTGTCGGCTCGTCTTTTCTTGGCGGACTCGCTGATAAATTCGGACGCAAAGTTTTCTATATCATCGACATGGCGCTGATAATGGTCTTCGCGATACTTGCCGGCACAGTCGGATATTCCGACATCAACTGGCTCATCGTATTCATGTTCATGATCGGCGTCGGAGTCGGAGCGGACTATCCCATCTGCGCATCATACGTTTCGGAATTCATGCCATCCCGCCTGAGGGGCAGGATGCTCATGTCCGCTTTCAGCTTCCAGGCAATGGGCATGCTCGCCTCGGCATTGACAGGTCTTGTCATAATAAAATTCAGCCCCGTGGACGAGGCGTGGCGCTGGATGCTTCTGAGCGGTGCTCTGCCGTCAGGGATAATCCTATTCCTGAGATTTTTCGCGCCTGAAAGCCCGAGGTGGTGCATCGCTCATGGCAAGGAGGAGCTCGCCGCAACGATCATTTCTAAATTCTGCGGAAAGACAAAGCACGAAGTGCATGAAATCATCATGCGCGAAAAGAGGCAGTTCAAATCCATCGAGGAGAAGGAGCTCGGCTACGTGTCTTTGTTTTCGAAAAAATACATTAGAAAAACAATACTTGCGTCCCTGCCATGGTTCATGATGGACATCGCGACCTACGGAATCGGAATTTTCACGCCTCTGATCCTTGTGAGCATAATGGGCAAGGAGCTTGAGCATGCAAACTACATTTCCAAGGACTTCCTTTCCACTGAAGGCACGGCGTTTCTTGACATCTTTCTGCTCGTCGGCTTCGCACTGAATTTCGTTCTGATAGACAGGCTTGGAAGAATGAAACTGCAGTTGTTCGGATTCGCGGGCATGGCTTTGGGCCTGGTCATACTTGGACTTTCCACATTGATGGGAAGCAGTCTTTTTCTAATCTACGGAGGCTTCATAATCTATAACGTGCTAATGAACATGGGACCGAACTCTACAACCTTCATTGTAGCGGCGGAACTTTTTCCGACAAAGCTCAGGGCTTCGGCGCACGGATTTTCGGCGGCATTTGCAAAGAGCGGAGCTGTTTTTGGAATCATGCTCCTGCCACTGCTCAAGGACGCGGTCGGAACCGGAATGCTTCTTCTGCTTCTGAGCGGGGTGGCATTGCTGGGCTTTGTCCTCACCTTTGTCTTCAGGGAGGAGACCATGGGCAAAAGCTTCGAAGAGATGACACCCGTCGAGGCATATGAAGCCACGGAAAGCCCTTCAGATCTGCCGCATATCCGGCATTCTCACGCAAGCCCCGCCGTTGTAGCGTCAAGAATTACGCCGCCATAGTAAATTTCACAATTCTGAATTCACATTTTCGTGTGAAATAATCAGCCCTCTATACCTTCAGACTTCTGAATCCACAACGCCATAAAAATCGGCTCAATATAGCTGTATCATATTCATAGTCATGGAATAACAATATTTGATTGTTGTTCATTAAAAGGTATTTATACAGAAAACAGAATTATCGCGGATCAGGAAGCCTGAACATAATTCCGCACGATGCCGGGTTCATTTACCAAAAGTTGAGCATTATCTCACATTGCAGTGCAGTGGCAATTTTTAAAAAGATAATCTCGTGCGGAAAGATTTCCACCGAGATTATCCAGGGCTGTTGCAAAACAACTTTGCCATTTGGTACGGGCTCCAGATTGTCAATTTCAAGGAATGACGAATGCGCATATCGAGATTGGAATTGCGCCGCACGACACCTGCCTCAATAATATCTAAGCACAGCCTTTTCCCTGAGCTTTGAAACAAGCGTGTCATACTTCTTTTTAAATTCGGCTTCTGAAAGCTTGCGCATGATCTCGGGCTCGGCATTTTCGTAGGGGATTTCGGACTCTTCGCAGACTCCGCAAATTCTGATGAAATAGACGCCTTCCTCTGTTTCAGTTTTTTTGCCGACTTTTCCTTTTTCAAAGGAGGAGCCTAACGCGGACTTGAATTCATCGCGAATATTTTTTTCCTCGATCCATCCGCTTTTGCCTCCATCGGCGGCTCCAGGACCGTCCGAATAGAGCTTCGCCATTGTTGCGAATATGCTTTCATCAGCGCCGACTGCGTCTTTTTCAATTTCTTTCACAGTTTCCATAAAACTGTCTTTGTTTTTTCCCTTTGGATCGAGAAATATTATCTGAAGCTCTATTTTTTTGGGGGCAAGGAAATCACCAGGATTCGCCCTGTAGTATTCGATCGTTGTTTGGGGAGTGATGTTGACAGTTCGTCTGCAAAGCTCATTCACGAGGACATCAACTGCAGCCTTCTCATATATTTTTTCCTTGAATTCCTCGTATGTCGAGCCGGACTCTTCGATTCTAGCCAGAAGCTTTTTCCTGTCCCCTGCCGCCACCTCGAAGCAAATGTCGTCAATAATTGTCTCGACGTACTGTGGTGGAAGCTTGTATCCTTTCGCTTTGAAATCCGCGAAGAAAAGCTTCCTGTTCACGATCTCGTCAAGGACATCCCTTCTCTTTTTAAGCACCTGCTCCCTAAGTTCATCCCCCCCCATAAAGGTGCTTTTTCTGAACTCGGAGCGCATTGTCTCCGCGACAATGTCATACAAGGTGACCGGGTCGCCGTTGACGCTTGCCACAAT
>DYRX01000244.1 GCA_020718525.1 Victivallis vadensis | reverse complement strand
TCCGTAATTATCTAATAATAAGACTATTATGCCTTAAGTTGATAGCTATGGGGCTGGGCCTCCTCGCCCTTATGTCCATCCTCTGGACAGGAAGAAAACTCGCAGGCCTGGTCTAAGGGGCTGTTTCATAGAGTTGTTTCAAGATGTAAAAAAGCGGATTGCCGCTGGAAAAATATGAATATGACAATTATACTCTTTTAGGCTACCTGTAAAGCTGACAAATGGAGATGAAATGAACTTAGCAGATGCAATTGACGCCTTGAGACCTTTCACTTTAAAAGTTCCTCATGATGCGCTGGATCTTATCCGCACAAACTGGCCGGAAGCGGAGCCAATCTTGCTCAAGGAGATTGAAACGAAGCTGGAAGAGACTACCAAGGAGTCCCGCGACGCTCTCTTTCTCTACTCGATCTATCTTTGCGCGGAAATGCGAAGCCGCGACGCATTCCCACTATATCTGCGCCTTTGCCGTCTGCACGATCCCGTATTACAACATGTTTTGGGTGACATTCTCACTGATGCCATGCAAGACATGCTCTCAAGATCATGCTATGACAGGATTGGGGAGATCAAGGAGCTCATAGAAGACAATTCACTGGACGAGTTTGCCAGATGTTCGGCGCTGGATAGTCTGGAGAATCTCGCGCTTGACGGAGAAATTCCGCTTGAGGAGCTTGCCGAATACTGCATCTATCTGATGCGGGAAGGCATCGAGAGGAAGCCTTCAAATTTGTGGAACGCCATCGTCTGCACTGCCGCAGACATTCATGCTGACAAAGCTCTGCCATTCATCGAAAAGGCTTACGAGCGCGGACTGGCAGATCCGCAATCTCAGGCGCTGGAAGAGATACTCGATGTATTTAAAAAGCCAGCCGATGAGGTGTTGGAGAAAACAAGGAAATGGCATATTGAATTCACAAGCACCGAGAAGAAGATGCATTTTTTCGTCTGCCAATGGGACGAGAACGAGAAACACTATCTTGAATATAATGAGGATAACGATGAACTGCTGAAGATACTGAACCTGGTTCCAGGATATGGCATCTTCTCTTCAGGGAAAAAAATTGGCAGAAACTCTCCGTGTCCCTGCGGAAGTGGAAAGAAATACAAGAGATGCTGTATTAATGAATCTCCAAAAGTCCCTGGCGATTTGCCGGAGCAGATTCCGCCTGAGTTTTCCGTGAGAGGGAATCCTATCAGAGAAGGGCACAGGATTGCCAGCAACTGGATGAGGGCAGGCTATTTATACAAGGAGAAACGACATTTTGAAAGAGCATTCCTATGCTGGAGAAAATGCTGGGAGGAATTGAAGCCTTTTCTTCCTGAGACGCTCGACGATCCCAACGATTCTGAGAAGCTCGGTATCTTCGAAGGATATGATTTTCTGAGCAATTGGATCTCAGATTTTGGATTTCTTCTGTCCGAGCTAGCGTTGGACAATGTATTTGCGGCCGAGTTTTCAATAGAATTTTTCCAGGAGATCCTCGCGCGCTTCCCGAAGATGGAGGAATCAAATTTATCGTGCATCAGGGCGGATCTCGCAGTTTCAACGGCCATTCTAGGCCACGGGAAGGAAGCCGTTTCTTTCCTAGAAAATGTGATGGTGGAAAAGCCCGGGGATGCGCAATCCTGCGTCATGCTTGCGGAAATGCACGGAACATTGGCCGACAAATACGGATTGCCACTTGATCTGGAGCGAGCCATAGCATATCTTGAGAAAGCATCCGAACGGGCGCAGAACTGCGACGACTTAGATGTCATCGCAAGGATTGCGGTGCTTCGATTATTGAAGGCGGAAATGGAGAAACCATTGATTTGAAGGCAGAGTCAAATCGTTCCGTTGGGCTCGAGGACTTTGAAGTATATCTCCCTGAACATGAGGAAGTTGACCCAAGTGCGCAGGGCGTAGCCATTCTGCTTCATGTTTTCCTCGTTGAGAATATGGGACTTTCCAGTGTTGTTCGAGGGATGTACCCCGTCCGAATGCATCACGGTTCCCTCCCAGGCGCCACCAGATATTCTAATCATTTCTGCATGGTAGTCAACCAGAGGAATTTTGAATTTTGCGGCTGTGTCCTTCACTATCTGCTTCACTTTTGCAACAGCGTCGTCGCAGGACTTTCTCGGTGGAATTGTGTTCAGTATGGGAATGCATTTGGCATCAAGGCATTTTTGGACTATTTGCTCGAGCTCTTTCTGATATTCGGCTGGAAGCTTGTTTCCTGCGACATCATTCGTCCCTATCATTATGATCGCAAGCTCAGGCTTGTCTCTTGATATGACCGCATCCATTGCAGGGAGGAGATTTCCCGTCTTCCAGCCGCTCTGGTTGCCGTTTTCCGGACCTCTTTTCTCAACACCCAAGATTATGTCGCGCCATCTCTTGTTCTGCGGCTTTTTAGGAAGTCCGTCTTTGCCTGTGCTCCCGTCGCCAGGGATGAATTCATCCGGATTTGTCCAGCTCACGACTTTCCAGAACGCCATGGAATTGGTTATGGAGTCGCCAAAGAGAGCGACTTGCCCCTTTGTGCCAGAGAAGCCCTTGTTCAGGGTCTTCATAGGCTCGACCCAGTCCTGCGCAGAGCATGCCCAGCAAAACGAGATCAGCGAAAGCATTGCGAGCGCCCTAGATCCAATTCCTACGATCTTCTTCATGAGTTCTCCTTTTTTGTAAGCTATTAAAAGTCAATATGCTGTCTGTGTCTGACATAATAATATCATGTGAAATGGAACTAATCAAATATTTTGGTTTTTTTTCAGCGGCATCGCAAAAAATGCTCAAGACGGGATAGCTTCGGCGCCTTCGTCCACTTCCTGCGTGGAGCCTCTCTGTCCGTCCCCTTCTTCAGCGACTCGAAAAACTTATCCGTCTTGCCAGGAAAGCATTCCTTTTACTCTTGTATTTATTGAATTCGGAATCCAAGAATGCGTCGCTCCATTCTTTATCACTGCTTGCAATTTGCTCCAAGTTGATAATTTAAGTCGTTGAGCTATTGTACGCGGCGGGATTGGGTCTGCCGCTTCGCTAACAGCTTCGGACCTTTGAACAAGAGACGCTCTTGGCAACACTGTTCCGCACAAAGACAAAGAAAGGCGAACGCATGAAAAAAGAAGAGAAATTCAAGGAAATCCTCTGCATCGGCGCGGGATATGTCGGCGGACCCACCATGGCGGTCATAGCGGCGAAATGCCCCGACTACAACGTGACGGTCGCGGACATTGACGCAAGGCGCATCGCCGCATGGAATTCGGATTTGCTTCCAATATATGAGCCGGGACTTGACGAGATAGTCAAGCGGACGCGGGGAAAAAATCTTTTCTTCACGACTGACATTTCTTCGGCTATAAAGCGATGCGGGATTATTTTTGTCAGCGTGAACACACCGACCAAGACTTTTGGCGAAGGTGCTGGCAAGGCGGCGGATCTGCAATTCTGGGAGAAAACTGCACGCGCCATCATAGAAGACGCTGAAGACGACAAGATAGTCGTCGAAAAAAGCACCTTGCCGGTTAGAACGGCTGAACTCATGCACCGGATCCTCCAGTCCAACACAAAGGGACTAAGCTTCGAAGTCCTGTCTAATCCGGAATTCCTCGCGGAAGGCACTGCCATCCGGGATCTTGAGTCCCCGGACAGAGTTCTGATTGGTGCGATGGAGACGGACAGCGGCAGGATTGCTATGGAAAAAGTCTTTGACATATACGCGAGATGGGTTCCCAGAGACAGGATCCTGACGACAAACGTCTGGAGCAGTGAGCTGTCGAAGCTCGTCGCAAATGCAATGCTTGCCCAGCGCATTTCCTCTATAAACAGCATCTCGGCTCTCTGTGAAAAGACAGATGCCGATGTAAACGAAGTAGCATCGGCGATCGGAATGGACAGCCGCATTGGACCGAAGTTTTTAAAGGCAGGGGTTGGCTTTGGCGGCTCCTGCTTCAAGAAGGACATACTCAATCTAGTTTACATCTGCGATCACTACGGGCTTGGCGAGGTGGCGAGATACTGGGAGCAGGTGATTCTGCTCAACGACTACCAGAACCGCAGGTTTGTCAACAGAATAATAAGGAGCATGTTCAATACTGTTGCGAATAAGAAAATTGCCCTTTTCGGGTTCGCGTTCAAGGCGGACACAGGAGACACGCGCGAATCTCCGGCAATCTACATCAGCAGGCTCCTGGCCGAAGAAAGGGCGAATCTCGCAATTTATGATCCCAAGGCGATACCAAACGCGAAAAAGGACATCGCGGACATTGCCTCTTCAGTAGAATTCCATGAGGATCCATATTCCTGCGCCAAGTCGGCCCACGCAATTGCAATCATAACTGACTGGAGCGAATTCCGGACGCTGGACTATCAGAAAATATATCAGTCAATGACCAAGCCGGCATTCATTTTTGATGGACGGAACATTCTCGACAAGCACAAGATGCACAATATTGGCTTTAACATCTATTCCCTTGGTTCGCGCCCGCTGACAACATCATGAGATCCTGGGATCCGAATTTAGTCACCTGGGGCCTCGCCCTTGGCATGGTGATCTCCTTTGCAGGCGGCTTTTTTTTGGGGAAGTCTGAAGCTTTTTTAAAAAGGCTCCTTTCTGCTTTTCTCCTGATTCTGGCATGCGCATCCGGCATCGGCATGCTTTTTTCAACTGGTGTCGTGGGTGGATGCCGGAGCAACGCTCCTGATCTCCGCATCGCTGAATATGAAGATGCGAGAGCTTTTGTTCTAGGCGCATACCTTTCCGAACTGCGGCCTGGCGGAAAAATTCTTGTAATCACCGGGCATCTTCCCGAAAACAAGGATTTTAAAGAAAGCCAGTTGAACTCCTTCAAAAAGGGACTGAGCGCAGAAACGGCAGTTGCCGCAGTCGAGCTACTCGAAATGAAGAAGCACAAAAAAGGTTGGATCGTTCTTGCGGACTCGTCCAATGCGAAACGCTTCGACGAGCTGATCGGAATGCACCCGGAGTGCGAGATCATCGTCAGCTTTGTCGGACTGCCATACAAGCCGCGGAATATGGACTACTGGAACTCAGGCTCCTCTTCCGACAGGATATTCGCAGTTCTAGACGGATACATCAGACCTCTTGGCGGTCTCATCAAGGAAGGCAAAATCTCCGCCGCAGTTTCACCTATGCCGTATTGGACATACGATCCGCTGCTGCCCGATGATCCAGTGGAGAGATTCAAGCAAAGATACATCCTCATCACCCCTGACGACGCCGAAGAAGCGGCGAGCAGATTCCACGGACTGCTCTCGTTCGACTAAGGGGCTCTTGCAAAATAATGTAATTATTTATCTGAAACTATAGCAGAGCCCTACGGCAAATAGGATCCGAGATATTCGGAGGCGAAATGCATATTCCTGGATTCACTGCGATCTCCTACAGTAGATTCAAAATTCAAAGATTCGACATGGCCGTCAACAAAGAGATAGTTTGACAGCTTGCTGTGGCGGTCTTTTTTTATTTTCCCCTCCCAGACGCCTACTGCTTTGAATGCGGGATACCCCTGATGGTTGAGGACATCTCCGGAATCAGCTCTTTCCGATACAATAAGCCTTTTGGAAGAGTCTTTCAGAAAATCTTTTTTCTGTCCGAACGAATACATCCCATTCCAATTGTAGCTTTCTCTGGTGCTCCAATCATATGCGTCCACGATTCCGTCGTCGAAGCCTTCCTGGACAGCCGGATCTGCAGGACAGAGAAGATATTCGCGCTTCATGTTCTGGTCGTCAAGATACTGCCACCATTCCTTGGTCGCAGGAGCCGGACTGCTATATGGATTGACTCCATGCACCGGAGGAAAGTAGCCCTTCCAGTCGTCTGTATAGAAATTTATCGCCAGACCGCACTGCTTCATATTTCCGGTGCATTTGATTTTTTGCGCCTGTTTTTTTGCCGACGAGAGCGCTGGCAGAAGCAGTCCCGCCAAAATGGCGATGATCGCAATAACAACGAGCAATTCGATAAGAGTGAAATGCTTTTCGGAGATTCTACTAAGCCTTGAAATGCCAGATGCGGCTCGAGATTTATCAGGAGACGGAGGCAAACTGAGAAATATGTGCTTGAACATGATAGTTTATCCTTATGCTGATGAATTGAAGAAGGAAATGCTACGCCTGCAGGCGAATGACATTTAAATTAATCTGATGACAAAAAGAGAGTCCGGCAGATGCCGTGACACGTGTGACAGCATGTGAAATCAGGCGTCAATTGTTGGCGGAGCACGTGTTGATTCGGAGAGTAGAAAGATAAGATTGTGAGGGGAAGTTTTAGGTTGGAAGCAATCCTGCGATGAGATCGGATCAGCCGAAAGAATCATAAATACAGTTTCGATCCCATAGACTGAATGCGAAAACATGCATATGAGGCAAGGGGATAATTCTGGAAGACTTCCTCCTCTTTCCGCCTTGTCAAGATAAACATGAGATGCGCACGGCTTCTCTTCCAGGCATTCATGGCAGTGGCAGGCATTTCCGTGGCATTGACATGCGCAGTCTCCCTCGTGCACATGTGAAAAAAGGATTCCTCCCCTGTGAAGAGAGGGGACAATGACCGTTAAG
>DYRX01000243.1 GCA_020718525.1 Victivallis vadensis | reverse complement strand
ATTCAGTAAATTACGAATGATGCCGAATGTGATAATCTGCCGCCGTGCCCCGGAGGACCGCCAGTCTCTTGGCCGCTTTTCCCGCCATCCAGTCGTTACATGTCTCGACATGCTCCTCCTTCATGTCAGAAAAATCAGCTCAAAATCCTTGGCGGCAAATGTCAAGGTTATTTAGCAACAGCCTCAAAACGGGCTTCCCTGACGAAATTGTTATTCCTGTTGGAAAATGGTCAGGGGCGAGGCAAGCTTCTCCTCTGCCGGTCCGGTCAAGACATCCTGCACCGCATCCCAATGCCGATCCCTGGACAATCTCAAAAGTCCTAACTTTTTTATTCCTGAGCTTGAAAGATGTGATAAAAACGTCCAATTTCCACTGCACTACGGATTCCTTTGCATTCCGGGACGCATTCGGCGCGAATAGAGTTGATTCTATCAAGGGGGAAAATTTAGCAATGCTACAAGGCAGAGACTGGAGAAATATAGTTTACAGAGGCATAGAGTCGGAGGAGCTTGACTACAAGGCATCTGTCAACTGGTTCAAGCTCAGCAGGATAGGAAAGGCAAAGTTTGCCCGCCACTGCATGGCTCTCGCAAACACCAAGGGCGGATACATTGTAGTCGGAGTCGCCCAGGACAGATCAGGCAGGCCATGCGTCTATACCGGTGTAGGACATCAGCAGTCGAAAACATTCGATCCCAGCGATGTCGGCAACGTCATCAACAGATATTCGGATCCGCCGCTGGACTTTGAAATTGAAAGACCCATTGTTGACGGCAAACGCTACGTGATCTTCGTAATAAAGCGCTTCGCCCTCACTCCGCACGTTTGCAGTATGTCCTGTGAGACGGAGCTCCAGCAGGGAGTCTTCTACATCAGGACTCCAGACGCTTCGAGCCGCCCCGCCTACAAAGCATCAGAAGTTCATGCGATAATTCAGAGGGCGCTCAGAAATCAGCGAGAGCTCCTTGGAAGAATGCTCAGGGGCATACTCTACGAAAGCAAGGATTTCTTCGATCCTGAATCAAAGAACGAATTCATAGAGCAGGTAAGAAACTCGAAGCTGGTCTTCGACAAGTTGAAACGCAATTTCAGGCAGAGCTCAGGCGTTGTTCTCGAGATATCCGTCTTCCCTCCCGACTATTCCATCGAAAAATTCTCGACTTCGCAGATCAAAAACGCGCTTAAAAATGCAGAGCCGTCTTCGATCGAATCCTCGTTCGGATCGGCTTCCGCCGACCGCGACGCCTACATGACAAACGTCGCATTCAGGGTCATTTCAAACGCTGAATCCTATTTCATGCAGGCATTCAAATCCGGCCTTCTCCATTTCATCCATCTGCTCCCATCACCACGGTCAAAAATAGATTTTCAGGAGCTCGCAAAGCTGATTTCAGATGCATTCCGCTTCCTCGGAAGATACTACTACGAACTAGGGTATGCCGAGGAATTGATAGACATAAAAATAAAACTCAAAGGTGTCGAAGGTGTCTCTCTCCACGATCCTGGCGAAGACGACGGAGAATCTGGCAAGCAGTTCACTTGCAGAATTCCGGAAATTGACGTGAAGCTTCAGAGATCCGCAGCCGATCTCATCAGCGGCATGGCTGGACACAGCATCAGAGCTCTAGATGAAATATGCGAACGCTTCAACCTTCCCGATGGAAGACTTGAAAAGCTCCGCGCAAGCATTGAAAGCAGACTGCAGTCCTAGCCCGATTTTCGCGCGAAAATCGAACCAGTTCTTTGTAAAATCGTGTGTGCCTAACGGCGGATGGACTGCGCAGGCTTAGACGAAGCGCGGAAACGAGCAGAACAGCTACTGCCGCTCAGCATATGTCTGACCTTATCTCCGTCACAAGTCCGCTTCTGGCAAAGAGTTCTGCAGAATAATCCTTGTCCAGCTCCAAGCTGTCCATGGATACGACATCTCCGTTCTTGAGGATCAGGCTGAGCCCGCTTTTTTTTCCTTTTGAAAGAATGATCGGCGTCTGGCACAGTGTAAAGGCCAGAGAGCGCTGAGGAGCCGGAATTATGCGAATTTCGCAGTTTATGTCGTAGAACGAGAACTCGAAAGGCTTTGCTGAAAACTCCTCATCGCGGAGGAAGAGCGGATTGAACTTGATTTTTCCGTCCGCTATTCTGACGCCAAGTTCGCCAAATCTGCCTATTATGTCCTCCTTGACCTGGCCTGTCATTCCGGGCTGTCTCGCTCCGCTGTGCTTTGGACTGTGGGAGTATGGATCAGTCGGAAATGCGCCGTATTCTGATGCGGACTTGCAGAATCCGAGACCGGATCTGATCGCGAAATATTCGTCTCTGAGGGAGACTGCGCTTTCCCTGTCGCCAGCCTCGTCCGCCGCGAATCCTAGTTCCTGAGTCGCAAGCAGGAGCTTCGAGACCATGTGCCAATATATCGAGCCCAGCCCCTCGTAGCAGAAGAATGTTCCGGATCTGCCCAGAAAACATGAATGTCTGAAGACTTTCTCGTAGATCTCCAGCGCAATCTGCTTTTCCTTTTGAATAAATTTACAGTACTGCTTTTCCGCCAAAATCCCGTCAAGGGCCTTTTCAAGAAGCGCCGAATTGCGCATGCCGTGGGAAAAGCGCCAGTTGCCGAGGGGGTCTCTGACAATGATTCTGGAGTCTCCAAGCTCTGCTAATTTCGCAAAAAGAGCCGACTTCCTGAAATCTTTGGAGTCAATTATGTTTCTTTCGAGGAAGGACAGCATCTCCTTGTCAGGGTAGAGAATGTAGGATCTGCGGCTTTGGCAATACATATCGCTCCCTCGCAGATCGCGCAGGAGCCGGATGGATTCCTTGAACGAAAGGGATCCCGAAGCGAGAACGGAGACCTGTCCTTCCAGCATTTCGTGAAGCCTTTCCGGTTTCATGCCACCGTTCTGGCTTTTCGAAAGAATCTTGTATGAGTCGAACAGTTTTCTTCCCCGCAGTTGCGGCATGCTGTTGGAGATTGATTCCCGGCATGTCCGGAGAAAGTCAAGTATGCGTTTTGCGTCCGCCGAGCGGCGATGCAAATGGCAGTCAGGACTTGTTCCATAGCATGCGGCATCTCTGAAATCCTGCGCCAGTTTCTGCCCAGTCTTTGCGAAATTCGCAAGTTTAAGAGGATCTGAAAAAGAGCTGTTTTTCTTTGCGCAATCTGTCAGATGTCTTTCCATGTCAGAGAGATAGTTCAATATAGGTTCGGAAACTGTATAATCTTTTCCAGGTGCATCTTTGGAGATGAGAGATTCCAGAAAAGTCAAAAATTTGTTGAGCTGGAAGAGAGTGACGGCAGAGAGGCCCCAGCCTGCCAGGGCGTTGTTGGCGTCGTTCCATTCCGGTCTCTGGGTGTTCATCCATATTCCTCCGCCCGGGATGAAGTTTGCGAATTTCGCAAGGATGAGGCAGAGGATTTTCTCCATCATGGAGAAGTGCAGGACGCCGGACTCGTTTTTCAGGAGCTTCGCGTCGGATCCGAAGCTTGCGGTCTCCCTTTCGAGCCTTGCATCCTTCTCCATGTCGAAAACAATTGTGTCCCTTGGATTTGCGAGCAGATCCTTTGCGGACTTGATGCGATACGGAAGGTTTGAGCTCGAGAAGATTTTGTCGTCCATGAGTTTGGTGAGGGCTCCTGGATGGAATGACTCCTCCAGTTCCAGGAGGCGGAGCAGGTATATGATCTGATGGTCGCTCCAGTAGCCGATGTTAGACCAGGGGTCGTCCTTGTCCTCCTTTTCCCAGTCTAGTCCGTTTTGTGAAAGCCTGTATGGATTGTATCCTTCCAGATTTGTTGCATTGATGAATTTAGATATCATGCTTTCGAGGTAGAGCGGGAAGGAGAGAGCGAGAGCCTCCCAGTTCTGGAATATGTCGCGCCAGTTTCCCTGGTATCCGATGATTCTTTTCCCATCTTCGGAAAATGTCCTGATTTCGAATTCGTTCCAGGGGCGGGAAGGATCGCCGTGCCTCCGCCCGAATGTGAGTGGGAGATACTCGCGGACAAGTCTGCGCAGATCCGGGTCTCCGGAATCGTCCGCGGCGGACTTGAGCTGATTCAGACTCAGAAAGTCCTGAGTCTTCGCCAATATTTTGGCGGAGCGCTTCGCGGCGGGCGCGTTCCGTTTCGCAATGAAAGCAAGAAAATCATTTTTACCGATGCGATATGCGTCTATGAAAATTCCGCCCCTCATTATGTTGAATGTCGTGTTGGAGAAATGATGCGCGCATGCGGTCTTGTCGCCGCCGGACTGAATGCCGTCCGCCATGGCGACGAGCTTTTCCAGCCCACAGGTGGATTGTACGATGTCCTCCCGGACCTTCTCCGCCGGATTTTCAGTGTTTTTCAAGAAGAGCTCGAGGGCGACTATCTTGTCCTGCGTCATTCCGTATGCGCCCGAAATCAGCCAGGATTTTTTCTGCGAATTCCGCAGTCTCAGTTTGGTGGAGATCAGAAAGGCACCTTTGACGCCTCTTGTTTCAGTTTCAGTGGATACAGGCAGTCCTTTTCGGAAATTGTCCGCCTGCGTGCTGGAAAGGAGAGTTTTCGGGTATGGAAGTCCGTATTGCCAGAAGCTGTTTGCGCGGAGTGATTCCATGGGTTCCGCCTTGTCGCATGGAATGGAGTTGAGGGTGTAGAGGGCGAGTCCCGACGGGAGCAGTTCGTTTCTTTTATACGCGTCCCCGAGTACGGACGTGGCGGTCTGGATTTTATATTGAAGATCTGGCGGGACAATGTTGCGGACACCATCGAGGATTTCCAGCTCGATGTCGCCGCCGGACTCGTTTTTAATCTCGCAAGATCTTATGAATCCGAATTGCCTGGATGAAGTCCAGGAGTATGAGAAAACGATGCCGAGGCTTTTGTTTCTCTCCTCGAAGCGCAGAATATTCCCTGGAATGTTTTTAGAGATTGTAAGACTGATCTCATGAAAATTTCTGTAGAACGGATTGAAGGGCTCCCAGAGCGAGAAGCTCCTGTTTTCCGGGCTCTTTTTTCCATTCTTGATGATTCTGATGATGGTTAGCGGACCGTATTCGCAGGCGTTTTCGATTATTTTGTCTTCCGTCGAATATGGAAATATTGCATTTTCTTTTTTTGAGACGCCGGCGCAGATTCCTCCATTCGATGAGACGAAAATCCATTTTTCATCCGAGCTTGTGAGCGTCATGAAAAATGGAGGTATTTTTTCCGCGTCATGGATTTCATGGAAGACGTTTTCGAACATCTTTTCCTCCTGTCTTGAGGGCTAATTTTGTTGGACATCTTTATTAGAAAGCAATTTTCTTGCGGCAAAGGCGAAGATCAGTCCGGCGCAGGTTCCGATCATTGAGCCGCAGAAGACGTCGGACGGATAGTGGTCAAGAAGATAAATTCTTGAGAATGCGACAAGACCTGCGAGGGACAGCGCGACAGGGGCGGCAGGTGGCAGGACGACTGAAATGGCGACGGCGGCACCGAATGCAGTGGAACAATGTCCGGAAGGAAAACTCAGATAGTCTCTGTCCGGCAGATTTCTTTCATTCAATTTTGGGCCATAGAATTTGTCGTCCAATTTATGTTCGAGTTTCGCATCAGGTCTCGGGCGTCCTGAGAACTTGATGACATTGTTGGTTAGTCCGGCGGAGGAGGATGCGAGGAGTCCTGCCATTCCTGCCAGCATGAGACGGCGCGAACGGCAGGCGGCGCCGCAGGCGATCAGAAGCACGCATGAGACGGCGACTCCGCCGAATCCGCCTTTCGAGCTTATTGTCTTCATTATTTCGTATTTGTGCCTGTTCTCCTTTTTTTCATTCGAGAAAGAAAAGACAGATTGGTCCAAGGAGAGGTGGACGGCAAATGTGCCTGCCAAAATAATGACTGGTGCTATCAGCAGTATGATGATGCGATATCGCCTGAACTCAGCTCCGGTATTTTTCAGGAGGGAAATGCAATCTTCGGCAACTGCCTTCAGCGTTCCGCCGATTCCGTGCTTGTTTTCCATGATGAGTCCGTTTGAGATTTTTCAGTATCTTGGTCTTGTGGAGCAATATGGTTTTGTATTTTAGAGAGCAGGCGCAGGGCTGGCGCATAGTTTGATGCGAAGACCTGTTTTTGGGTTCCCGTCACGGTCTTGATGAAAACGACACAGCTTCCTCCTCTGAAAAGCATGAGGAATGTGGTGACGATGGCGAGGAGAGTCGCAATCACAAAGAAAAAGATGCGCAGAACTGGTTCGGAGTAGAAGAATGCGATGCCTAGAGAAAGAAGTATCGCGCAGAGGATGAAGGAGAAAGTGTAGATGAGGCTTGCCCAGATGGTCTTGCGGATCATCATGTATTCGATGTCGTCAAAGAAGTATCTACGGTAGTCCTCGATGAAATAGCCTCTGGTCATCGAAAGCAGGAAATGGTCTTCGGCAACCCAGAAAACTGCCTTTGCTCCGAAGGAAAAAAAGAAAGCCGTTCCGTAATGGGCGCTGATTTTTGCGAATAATTTGTATGGATTCATGGATTCTCCGGAAATCTAATTCTCAACGGAAACGCTGAACTGCGGATGGCATTTGCCCGCCCAATGGATTGCCGCGCAGTAAAGA
>DYRX01000545.1 GCA_020718525.1 Victivallis vadensis | reverse complement strand
CGTTGGGCTTGTTTATTCTTGATCCTCGAGTTCATGAAGCTTCTCAATGATACGGACAAGCTTTCTCCCTTTTGGGGTAAGGGAGTAAACTGTTCTTGGGGGTGTCTCGTTGAATTTCCTCTTGTTGAGTAGTCCGTATCCGGTGAGTTTTCTGAGCCGTTCGGTCAATATCTTGGTGGAAATTCCCTCAATGGCTCGCTCAAGAGCCCCTGGGCGGTCTGTTCCATCCTCAACCGCCATCAAAACAGACACTGACCACTTGCAGCCGACAACTTGCTCCAGACATTCGTAGTCTCTCCGCGCCTTATTTTGATTTTTTTCAGCCATGATTATCAATGTTTTACACCAGATTGTGCCCTACTCACCAAAAAGTGCCCTCTTTCGGAATGTTGAATTTTCGGGCATCTTTTGGCTGTCATTCTGGATGAACCAGAACGACTCAAACCAAAGAAAGGAATCACAAAATGAACAAAGCTGTATTCTATCATGCCGGTTGCCCTGTGTGCGTTGAAGCCGAACGGAAAGTGGCGGAAGCCATCGACAAGAGTAAATACTCGGTGGAGATTGTCCACCTCGGAGAAAGCAAGAATCGTCTTCCCGAAGCGGAGCAGGCAGGAGTAAAGTCCGTGCCTGCGCTGGTTCTTGATGGCGTTCCGTTTCATATCAATTTTGGTGCGGATCTGTCTGCATTGAAATAAGGGCGGCATCTCAGTCCGAGCCCTCCTGTGAATGCGGGAGGGCTCATTTTTTTGCCCAACGTCGAGGTCAGTGACGAGCGCCCGATGGCGCGACGGATGCGTAAGCATTCCGGCGTGACAGCGGGTGATCGTTCACTGCACCGCTTGGTTCGGCATTCCCTCTATCGTTGTCTTTGTCAGTCTCCGAATACTTCACAAGAAAGCCTCGCACCCAGCCGGACTCCTGCAAAACGGTTAGAAGCCTATCTGCTCCTCGCATGGCGCCACCGCCAGGAATGCCACGAGAAATCTTGAGGGGGCTTCCCATAGAACTGTGACGGAACGCAACTTCAGGCTCTGCCGCTTTGAGATCGGCGCCAGACCAGTCGAGGTCCCGATCGATCTTGGACGGAAAGACGCGACCGGTCCAGTTGCGCATGGTGAAATCACCATCCTTCACGCGATAGTCCGTTCCTTGGGGACTCTTGGCACTCGTAACGCGCCAATATCCGTCATGCAGCTTTACGCCGAAGATCTTTTCCGTGCTCCCATCCTCCTGTCCTTGAGAAATGGTAAACTGGGTCATTCCTTCCGGGAGAAACACAAGTGCGATCATGACTGCTAGTGCTTGAAGGGCGGTGCTCATATTTTTGCCGAACGTCCCCGATCACTTGCTCCCACTTGCTTTTGGCGCCAAAGCCTGCTCCGCAG
>DYRX01000028.1 GCA_020718525.1 Victivallis vadensis | reverse complement strand
AGGAGGCTTCGACGCTCGAGAGCATCATAGATGTGATGGTATATGGTCTATACTTCGAGAAGGAGATGAAAGAGGCTTCTTGTTACATCAACGACCGCGTTGCGGAGTTCATCAAGACGTTCAAGCCGGAGGACACCGACGAGTTCAAGGCCGAATACATCCGCAGTTTCACGGACTTCTGCCGCAAGAACGACGCTATCAACCACAGCCTCGTCCACAGCCAGAACGTCAAACCGGTTGAAATTATCAGAAAGACGCTCGGAAGCGAATGAGATCTCATTAATTCCTTAAATGACGCAATTTTGCAAGGGGACATGGCAATAACTCCTTTACTTCCAATGACTAGGACAGAGACAAGCCACGGAGCAATATTTGAAAATGCGCCGCCGCATCTCCTCTCGGATCACGCGACTAGATTCATGATTTCGAATTTGGATTTGAAAAATGAAATGGTCGTTGCCGAGGCAGGATGCGGAAGCGGAGTCCTCTGCATCTTTGCCGCGAAATGCGGCGCATCAAAGGTCTATGGCACGGACATTGACGAGGATGCACTCTCCTGTGCGCGGGAAAACGCGAAGCTCAACGGCGCGGCGAACATCGAATTCATCAATGGCAGTCTGCTGGAGCCAGTCCCGGGTGATTTGGATGCAGTCATCGCTTTGCTTCCGCACAAACCGGCACCGCGCGCGTTCAGCGTCAGATATTATGGAGGGAGCGACGGAAGCGACCTTCTGCTTGCGGTGATAAGACAGTCCGCTGAAAAATTGAAGCTTGGCGGCAGGCTCTATCTCTACCTGAACAGCATTGCAAATCCCGCTAAAGTTCTGGATGAATTCTCCAGAGACTTTTCCGTCTCGATGCTTGCCGAGAAAAAACGGTATTTCACTGTCGAAGAATTCGATTCGCTCACTCCGGGGATGTTCGATTACCTGCTTGCCCAGAAATCGAAGGGCGAGGCGGAGTTCCACGAAGATGCCCAGGGGCTATTCTTCTGGGCGAGGATTTATTCAGGTGTCACTTGCCTCTCAGGAAAACGCAAATCCAAATGAGCAGGATTCTCCTAGTCAATGCGGACGATCTTGGACTCTCTAAAGAGGTCAACGATGGAATCTTCGATGCTCTTTCGAATGGAATAGTCCGCCATCTCAGCGCCTTTTCTATGCCGGATTTCGAATATGACTCCAAGCTTTTTCTTAGGGCAGGCGCGAGGCTTGGCATACATCTCAGCCTCTCTTTCGGGAAATCTGTATCCAGTCCAAAGCGCATCTCATCCTTGGCAGAGGCGGACGGAAGCTTCAGGACCCCCCTGCCGGAAGATATCAAATACGAGGATATTGTCGGGGAACTCTGCGCGCAGATCCGTTTCTTTGAATGCAAAAATGGATTTCTGCCAGTTCACATGAATTTCCACAAGCATCAAAACGAGTCAAATCCGCTTCTCATGTCTGCCGCGATCTCTGTCGCAAAATCGTTTTCAATCCCGATGAGAAGCGCGTCCAGCCAAGCCCGCATCCTGCTCCAGTCAGCGTGCGTCCCAACAAACGATCATTTTCTTGGAGGGGTTTCGGAAGCGCCCTTCTGGACTGAGGAACGGCTCGCCGATGAAATTTCAAATCTCAAGGACGGGATTACCGAGCTCATGTGCCATCCTGGGCGTGGGGTGAAAGAGATTCCAGGACTCTGGTATCTTCAGCAGAGGAATGGCGAAACTGACGCGCTCGTCTCCGGAAAAGTGAAGGCTGAACTGCGCCACCAAATAGATGGAGGGCTCCGTGAAGATAGAGATATTTGATTTTTCCGAATATGGCAACAAGGACGACCGCTACAGCGATTCACGCATCGCCTCGGCTCTCGAAAAGCTCGGATGCCAAACTCGGATCAGACACATCGGTGCAGGATCCGACTGCCATGCCGACGGCAGGAATATCTGGCTGAGATATGATGCCAGGACAATGGACGACCTGCGTTTTGTCACAGACATCGCCCGCAAATTTGAAAATGAAAACAGGAGAGTCTTTCCATCGTCTGATGCGATTATGAATTCGGAAGACAAGTGGCTGAGCTATCTTGCTTTCGTGTCGAAAGGAATTCCAGCGGTCCCGAGCTTTCCTGTCACGGACATTGCCAAAGCTGGCAAAACGGCGCTGATCAAGCCGCGCCCCGGCTGGGGCGGGATGGGACAGAGGCTCGTCGAGGACAGCGGACTCTTTCGGGAATTTGCCGAGTTCCCCGACACATCGTTCTTCTGCCAGCCATTTGTCAGCCACTCAAGAACAATAACAGTGCTTGCCGCAGGCGGAATCCCATTCATCGCAATCGAGAAGAAGACTGGAGCCAAAGATTTCCGGACAGATGAATACCATGGGGGCACGGCCAGGCGTTTCGATGCGCCGAAGATATTTGTCGAGCTCGCCCTGCGCTCCCTCTCGGCAGTCGGAATTGGCGCAGGCTCGGTTGACATGATCGAAAACGAAGGCCGCGCAGAAGTCCTCGAGGTGAATTCCGCTCCGGGACTTTTTTACACCGATATTCCCAGCTTTGATTTCGCCTTGCCGCTTGCGAAATTCGCAGTAGAGAACTGTTTTTCAAGATGACAAAAGAAAGACCCAGCAATGAAAATCGCAGTCCTTTCGCCGTTTTCCGTTGAAGTCCCGAGAGGAAACAGCGTCGCGGCAAGAAGACTGATCGGCGGCCTTCTCAAGTCCGGACATGAGGCGTTTTCAATCTCGCCGGCGGACGCGCTCAAGATTGAAAATTCAGCTGCCGGCAAATTTGCCGATTTGGCACTTGCACTGCATGCCTGCCACTGCGCCAGGGCTGTCGAACAATTCAAAAAGATCGGAATTCCGACCGTTCTTTCATTGAGAGGCACAGATGCCGACATAATGCTTGACGATCCGGAAAAGTCGCAAGTCATTGATAAAACGATGCGTTGCGCTGATTTGCTCTGCGTATTCAGCGAAGAAATAAGGGATTCTCTGGCACTCAGGCTCAAAATCGCACGGGAAAAATTCAGAATCGTCCCGAACGGACTAGAGATTGGAGCGTCGAATATTGATTTTCGCGAAAAGCTTGCGATCCCGAAGGAAAGCTTCGTTTTTCTGAGCGTTGCAGGACTGCGCTCCGTCAAGCGCCCTCTCTTTCCTGCTCTGCTCCTCGAAACGCTGAGGAAGAAGCGCCCTGAGATTTTTTTCCTCCATGCAGGACCGGTCATAGAAGATGAGGTGGGAAAGGAATTTTTCGACTTTGTTTCAGTCTGCGGGTGGACAATGCACGCCGGTCTTGTCGAGCACGGCGAGATGGACTCTTTTCTGAGGGCTGGCGACGTATTCGTATCGGCAAGCATTTCCGAGGGCATGCCGCATGCCGTAAGGGAGGCGATGTTCCAAGGACTTCCATGCCTTCTCTCGGACATTGCAGGGCACCGCAGGCTTGCTAGCCCTGAGCTCGAAGCTCTGTTCTTTAAAAACGAGGATGAATTCATCCGCAATTCTGCAAGGCTTCTTGAAAATGCGCATCTCCGCAATACTCTAGGGGCAGGCGCATCTGGAAGAGTCAAGAGGGATATGGCAGCGTCGGACGAAACAAAAGCCTACATCAATATTTTCAAGGAGCTTCTGGAAAAATGAGCGACTCAGTCATAATTGACGTAAGAGGAAAATTGTGTCCAATCCCACTTATCGAGCTGAAAAAGGCGCTTGACAAGATTTCCGATGATGGCCTTTTCGAGGTGATTTTGGACAATGACACAGCCAAGGACAATGTGTTCCGCTATCTCTTAGACGCCAATTGCTCTCCCTGCGCGTCGCGCAAGGACAAGGAATGGCGGATAAGCGCGAAGAAGAAGGCGGCGAGTCCGGATATACTGCGCACACCGGAATCGTATTGCTCGCCGGCACAGCAGAATCCCGTCGTCGTATTCAGGAGCGACAAAATGGGGCTTGGAGACGAAGAGCTTGGTGGAATCCTAATGAGAGCGTTCGTGAACACGCTCAAGGAGCTCAGACCGCTTCCCCGCACAGTTCTGCTCTACAATTCCGGGGTTTTTCTTGCATGCGGCGAATCACCAAGCATTATGGCGCTAAGAGAGCTGGAAGAGAGCGGTGCAAAGATCCTTGTCTGTGGCACCTGTCTCGACTTCTATGGCCTGAAGCCATCTCTCAAGCTTGGAACAGTGTCGAACATCTTCGATATTCTCGAAGCCCTCTCCAAGGCGAATCCTCCTATAGTCCCATGAGCGAAAGTCACAACAACTATTTCGACAATGCCGCGACTTCCTTTCCGAAGCCGTGCTCGGTGTCAAGAGCAATTTCCAGATATCTTGATGCGCAGGGCGGACCATATGGCAGAAGCGCCTATCCAAGGGCGTTCGCGGTATCCCAAATGATAGAATCAGCAAGAGATTCCCTAGCGGACCTGATTGGAGCGAAAGATCCTGAAAATATTTTCTTCTCGATGAACGCGACAGCCGCGCTCAACACAGTCATCATGGGGCTGAATTTGCGAAATTCGCATGTCCTAGTTTCTCCGCTCGAGCACAATTCCGTCATGCGCCCCCTTGAAGAGATCAAAAGGCAGGGCAGGATAGAATATGATGTTCTTCCGCACTTTGCCGACGGACTCATTGATCTCGATGCCGTGCCATCGGCGATCCGCGCTTCGACGCGACTGCTAGTCGTCTGCCATGAAAGCAATGTGAACGGTGTCGTTCAGCCCATTGCCGAGATGAAAAAGATTTGCGGGGACATTCCGATTCTTGCAGACGCGTCCCAGTCCCTCGGATCCGAAAAAGTGTCAGTAAAAAAAGACGGGATTGACTTTCTGGCGTTCACAGGGCACAAGGGACTGCTTGGACCGACAGGAACCGGAGGTTTTTATGCGAGAAAGCCTGACTCACTGCGTCCCTTGATCTTTGGCGGAACTGGAAGCAGATCCGACGCGTTCGAGATGCCCGACTTCGCCCCTGACAAGTTCGAAGCTGGCACTCCCAACATCGCGGGAATCGCAGGCCTCGGCGCCGCTCTGCGCGACCTGCCGGAGCCAAAATACGAAAAAAGAGATTTTTTTGAAATGCTGGACACCTTTGCGGAGATAGAGGGAATCGAAGTCTTTCGCGCCCTCGACCGCTCTACGCAGGGGAGCCTCTTCTCGTTCAGATTTTCCGGAAGCGATCCGGCTGAAACGGCAAGATGCCTCTATGAAACAGCGGGAATTGAACTGCGCTCCGGACTGCACTGTTCGCCGCTCGCGCACAGGAGCCTCGGCAGTTTTCCCGCCGGATCGCTTAGAGTTTCGCCATCCCCTTTCCACTCCCGCGAAGATTTCAAACGACTGCTGAACGCTGTGGAGGCTTTATGAAGACCAATATTTTTTTCAAGTCAACCCGCGATGTCGTGAAGGCTGAAAAGATCCTCGCATCTGCGAATTTCGCAATCCAAATTGTTCCTGTCCCGAAGCATATCTCCTCGGAATGCGGGATGGCTGTAGAGATAGATTCTTCTTTCGAGAAAAAAGCTCTTGAATGCCTTACTGCAAATGGTGTGGATGCACTGCCTCGTCCAGACTCATTCGATCTGTTGACCACTGTGGAATATGGCGGATGCTCTGCAAAATTGCCTCCTGAAAAGCTCGCAGAGGCTCTTTCGGGACTGCCGAAGATCTCGCATGAAAGGCTTCTTGTCGACATTTCCACCCACGACGACGCAGGAATTTACAAGCTCGACGAGCAGACTGCCCTGGTGCAGACCCTCGATTTTTTTCCGCCCATATGTTCGGACCCTTTCGAGTTTGGGCAGATCGCCGCGGCAAACTCGCTGAGTGATGTCTATGCGATGGGAGGAGTCCCTATCACCGCCATGAACATCGTCATGTTTCCCATGTCGAAAATTCCCATTGCTGTTCTGAAGGAAATTCTGGCAGGCGGCATGGAGAGGGTCGGAAAATCTGGAGCCCTGATGCTGGGTGGACACACGATAGACGACTATCCCCCAAAATATGGTCTATCTGTCACGGGGCTTGTGCATCCCGGAAAAATTATGAGCAACGACAATGCCAGAGATGGCGAGCTTCTGATACTTGCAAAACCACTGGGAACGGGAGTGATCGTTGCAGGAAGGAGGCTTGGAATCTGTCCCGAATCCGCCTACAGAAAGGCGCTCGACTGCATGAAACAGCTCAACAAGGAGGCTGCGGAAATCATGTGCAGATATTCGGTGAGATGCGCGACTGACATAACTGGATTCAGCCTTCTCGGGCATGCGAGAAACATTGCCAGGGCAAGCAAGGCAACTCTCGTCATCGAAAGCTCCTCCCTGCCAGTTCTTGAGGGAGTGGAGGCTCTTCTCGACTCGGGATGCATTCCCGGCGCATGCTTCAGAAACATGTCAGCCATAGAGAAAGACTGCGTTTTTACGAAAGACATTTCCATTGGCAGAAAGCATCTCATGTTTGACGCGCAGACATCGGGCGGACTTCTTTTCTGCGCGCCGGAGAAATCGTCGCAGGCGATAATCGGAGAGCTCTGCGATTCCGGCTACCCGTCGTCGAAGATTGTTGGATTCGTGAAGGAATGGAATGGAAATTGTCTGGAAATACAATAAATGCTTGATCTGAAAAGAGTCTCACACGCCTCGATATTTCTGCTCTTCATTTTCATTGCGAAGAGCGCGCTATCCCTCCTTTTGAGGTCCCTGATCGCCTCGAATTTCGGAGCTGGAACAGAGACGGACGCCTACTATGCCGCGTTCACTATCCCACAGCAGTTGAGCGACTTCTTCATCGGGGGAATACTTTTTGCCGCGATAATCCCGGTCTTCCAGAAAAGGCGCGAAGAGTCTGGCGAAGAAGAGGCGTCAAAAGACATTTCTGCGCTTCTGAATGCGGGCTTCGTCGTTCTTCTTGCGATCACTGCCGCTTTCTACTTTTCAGTTCCATGGCTGACAAAACTCGTCTTTTCCGGATTCAACGATGAGAAACTCGCGATCACAATCAGATATTCCAGAATATTTTCGCCTGCCATCCTTCTTTTCGGCTTCGCCCTGATCTACACTTCGCTCTATCATGCGTTCCGCGACTTTTTTGTTCCATCAATCGCTGCTCTGACATTTCCGGCATCCTCAATCCTTTCCATTTTCTGTCTTCCATCGTCATGGGGTATAGAGAGGCTGATATATGGCAATCTTGCGGGGTCGCTCATCGGTCTTTTACTCATGATGGCGTTCATCAGGAAACGAATTTCCTGGAAATGGTGCTGGAACATAAGGAATCCTCTCATCATGGCGACAATGCTGATTTCCTGGCCAGTGCTTCTGGAAAATGTTTTTTTAAAACTGATTCCATTCATAAAAAACAAGATCGCTTCTGAACTGCCATTGAATGGAGCGATTACAATGATTGAGCTGGCGTTTTTCGTCGTCAGCTCGACTGTCATTTTCATTTCAGGTCCGATTTCGACTGCCATATTTCCATTCATGGGAAAACAGCAGGCTGAAAAAAGGGAGTCTGAACTCTTCGCAACCTTCATCAAATCTCTGTGTGTGATTCTCCTTTTTGCGATTCCATTGAACGTGATTTTATTCACAGAGTCATACGAAATTGTCAGAATTCTTTTTGGCCGCGGAAAATTTTCCGACGAGGATTGTCTGATCACATCAAGGTTGATCATGATAATTTCGCTGATAATCATTCCGAGCAGTTTTCAAAGCATCAGCGGACGCATGTTTTTCATCTTGCAGGACACACGCCTGCGATCTTTTGTCTCGATAGCCTTGATTGTTCTTGGGACACCATCTTATTTCATAATGGCAGATCTGCTCGGAATCTATGGTCTGATGGGAGCCTGCGCGGGAATGGCAATACTGGGAGGATCCGCAGATTTTCTGCTGATCAAACGCAAATTTAGAGGATACAGCACGACCAGCTTCTATGTATTTCTGATTAAATCTCTTACTGCGGCTTTGGCAATGGGAATTCTCGTCTGCGCCGTAAAGGCAATACTATTAAGGCATGCCTGCGGAACTCTTCTGACATTCTCGGTCTCCTCCTTTCTTGGAATTTGCGGATATGCGGGGTTCTGCTTTCTGTTGAAGGTTGACGAGTTCAACTATCTTACGAACGAACTGCGCATGCGAACTGAACAGGCTTATAAGTTTATGCGATATCGCTAAGACGCCCGCCTTGTCCAAAAAAGTAGCCTGCGGCTTCCAGAGAAAAAAAAGGCATCTTTGAAATACGAGAACGACAACGTCTAAATTCACGGCGTGCTCTTGACAGTTGACAGTGAAATATATTGTTCGTCATCGCTATCGTTCATGCAAATCCACTTCGTTCACGTTCACAGCGGAGCGGTTCACGTCAGCGTTCACGAGAGGAGGACTGATACCACGATTACGGGAACGGGGACGATTGAAACGTAATAGGACGAATCCGTCGAGTCTCTTGTCGTCCTGAGAAGGATCGCACTCTCCGCTCGGAGGATTATGCCTTGTGTTCCTCGTGAGGAGAGGTTCAAGTTTTGGGAAATGCACCCTCGGCTATTTGGACTTGCTGATGAATCTTCTGTAGTTTCCTGGGGTGCTTCCGGCAAGTTCTCTGAATTTTCTGTTGAAATACGAAAAATCCCTGAAACCGCTCTCGAGCGCTACAAATGAAATCTTTTCGTCCGTGAACCTCAAACGCATCATTGCCTCCTGTATGCGGCGTTGGACAAGATATCCGAAAACTGTTTTTCCTGTGTATTTTCTGAAAGCTCTGCAGAGATATTCCGGACTGAGCCCTGCGAATTTGGCAAGGGACTCGAGACTGTGCTTTTCTGCGAATTTCGCATCCAGGCGACGCCTCACGGCTTCGACGCCGGAATTTTCCATCGGAGAAAATGGAGATTTCGGCATAACACCGTTTTCCAGGGCATTCCGACAGCAGTCAATGAGGAAAATGGTCAGATAGTTCGCAACCGAGGTCTCGTAGCCTTCTCTGCCATTTCTGATCTCTTCATCCATCGCGAACAAATTTCTTGCAACGGACATGTGATCCTTTATGAAAAGGCGGGTCATCCGGTTCAATTTGTTCTGAAGACATGGATCTATTGGCAGTATTTTGGGGAGGAGCGCATGAAGCTTCGGAGGAAGATTAGGGAGCGGATGCCTTTTAAGATCAAGATAAATGTTCATCACGTCCATTCCGTCCGAGCCAGTGACAATGTCATGATATTGCCCGTAATGCGTGATGCTGATGTATCCAGGCTTCTCATCGTAAACCTCGTCGCCAAGATAGTGTCTGCCCGTTCCCGCGAGTATGAAACTGAGAAGGACAATGTCAGGGCTGTGGAGACGGAGCTTGCGGTTCGTGTAGTTGGGAAAAAAGCGGACGGCGACACCAAGCTTGTCCAATGCATCTGCGATTCTTCCGCTCCTGACAGATACTTTGACTATTTCCATTTGTGCTATTTTCTCCACTATTAAGGTCAATATAGTCCAATTATACTAATATTATAGCATTATATTTGACAGATGTGAAGAAAAAATGGAGCTAAAGAAATAGAAGTAGGAGGATGGAATGAAAAGTGGAATGACGGCGAAGGAGCGCTTTCACGCGATTATGAATTTTGACAGCTTCGACAGGCTTCCAATTCTCGAATGGGCGTCATGGTGGGACAAGACATTGGAGCGCTGGCGTTCGGAGGGGCTTCCTGAAAGGCTGGACCGCTACGATTTATACAGACATTTCGGGATGGACGTCTATTATCAGGATTGGATTCGCCCCAGAGGGCATTCCTTTCCGAAGCCCGAATCGCACGGCGCCGGATTTGTAAAGGATGCAGTAAGCTATGAATCTCTGAAGCAGTTCCTGTACCCTGAAAATGCGGTCAATGCAGACACTTGGAAGAAACTTGCACAAGAGCAGAAAAGCGGCGATTGCGTTGTCTGGTTCACGCTTGAGGGTTTTTTCTGGTTTCCAAGGACGCTCTTCGGGATCGAGGAGCATCTGTACGCGTTTTACGATCATCCGGAGCTGATGCGCAGAATGAACGAAGATCTGGCTCAATTCCATTTGAAGACCATAGACGAGATATGCAGGTATGCCACGCCGGACTTCATGACATTTGCCGAAGACATGAGCTACAACAACGGTCCGATGCTATCGAAGGAGCTTTTTGACGAGTTCATAACGCCATACTACCGGATGATAGTTCCAAAGCTCAAGGAACGCGGAATCAGGATTATCGTGGATTCGGATGGAGACGTCAGCACTCCGTCATCGTGGTTTGAAGAAGCTGGAATAGAAGGGATATTGCCGCTCGAGCGCCAGGCTGGCGTTGATGTTTCAAAGCTGAGAAATGATCACCCGAATCAGCTATACATCGGGGCATTTGACAAAATGACGATGAACAAGGGAGAAGAGGCGGTGAGGATGGAATTTGAAAGGCTTCTTCCGACTGCAAGACAGGGGGGCTTTCTGATAAGCTGTGACCACCAGACGCCTCCCGGTGTCTCGCTGGAGCAATACGAATCCTATCTGCGCATCTTCCGGGAATATGCTGAGAAGGCTTCGTAGAAAAGCATAGCGCCATCAGATTTGACAATTCATCTTTGCCGCCAAGCACCTTGTCCTTGATGTGACCGATATGGAGTCTGACTTTACGGTTTGTCGCCGGATCCGTCTCCCCCGGGTGCATTTCCCAAAAGTTGAACATTATCTCACACGAAGACACAAGCACACGAAGTAAAGAAAAATGTTGTCCGCCTGTCTGATGTCCAATATTTGTCCTTCCAGGACAGGCAAGTTTCATTCTTCCTTTGTGCCTTTGCGCCTTTGTGAGAGAATATTTCATGTGATTTACCCTCAACTAATTGGAATTCCGACCGTCTCCCCCCGCGTAAGCCCGCACATCTGGCATGTAAAACCATTCAGATATAGAACTTCCGCACGAACACGTGCGGAGATGCTGTGCGAAAAATGAGGGATTGTTTTAGTGGACGGCTTCTCACGCAGAAGATATTGTCCCGGCTTTAGATCGGTAGTGTCATTGTGTGAATTGGCAGGCCCTCATCATCGCGAAGTTCCCGAAGACGACGGCTGTACTGGACTGCCCCATCGGCGGCGGCCTGCAGTTCGTGCGACTCGATAGCGCGGCCGATGTTTGCAAGCAAAAAACGACTGATCTTTTCTTTCGATCCAACTATGAGTATCGGGGGCAAACATCAATTTCCATTCTTTCTTTGAGAGGATCTTTCCGATCTCCTCGAGTTTGTCTTTGAAGTTCTGTGGATATTTACCCGAGGGCGCGTTCTATCGAGGCGGATAGCTCCTCGATGGAGAACGGCTTTTGCATGAAGAGGATTCCATCCTCGACATCGAGTTTCTTCGTCAGCAGATCCGAGCTGTATCCTGACATGAAAATGATTTTTGTGGAAGGTCTTTTCTCGGAGAATTTCTGCTTGAGCTCCTTTCCGTTCATTCCCGGCATTATCAGGTCGCTCAGCATGAGATCTATATCACCCTGGAATTCGTCGGAGATCCTGAGCGCCTCTTCGGGCGAAGCGGCAGGAAGAGTCCTGTGTCCCAACTCGTCGAGATGAGTTTTCAGCATCTTTAAAATAAGCTTGTTGTCTTCAACGAGAAGAATTGTCCCTGTCAGGCGCCGGGAATTGTTTTCTGTCTTTTTTTCATTTTCCTCGTCCTGCCCTCCTTCGTATGCCGGGAGATAGACGGAGAAGGAGCTCCCCTCGCCAAGAGTGCTTTCCACGCCGATGAAGCCGTTGTTCTGCCGGACGATTCCGAAGACGGTGGAGAGCCCGAGTCCGGTGCCGTCCGCCTCTCCCTTTGTTGTGAAAAAAGGCTCGAAGATTCTTTCGACGACGTCTGGCTCCATTCCAGATCCGTTATCTGAGACGCATATGCGGAGGTAGCGTCCAGCTGTGAGCCCTCCCGGCGCAGGGGAGTCCGCCTCAGCCAGGAAGAGGGAGCTTTCTATCGAGATTGCCCCTTTTCCGGAAGAGTTTTTACATCTTATTGCATCTCTAGCATTTACAACTAGATTCGTCAGAATCTGATCAAGATGCGAAGGATCTATTTTGACATTTGGAGCGTCCTGGCTCGGGGTCCATTTGAGGGCGACGTCCTCCCCGACGAGGCGTTTAAGGAGTTTGATCATTGAGGCGAGGGCTTCGCCAGGCGCCAGAACTTTTGGGGACGAGGACTGTTTTCTTGCGAATGTGAGTAGCTGTCTGGAGAGGTTTGCGGATCTGATGCCGGCCTTTCTTATTTCGTTCGCATGGGAGCGCAATGGACTGTTGTCGTCGAGCTTTGAGATAAGCAATTCGGAATATCCGTTTATGACGGAGAGCATGTTGTTGAAATCATGCGCCACTCCTCCGGCGAGGGTGCCAAGGGACTCCATTTTCTGGGACTGCAGAAGCTGTCTCTGAAGCTCGAGCTTCTCCTCTTCGCCCTTTTTTATTGCGCTTATGTCAATCGAGGTCTGCAGGACCATTTTCTTTCCCTTGAGAGTGATGGAATTGAGAAAGACCTCCTCCCAAAACAAGGCGCCGCTTGAACTTTTGTTTTTCCAGAGCAGTCTGTGGTCACCTTCCTGCGCGCATTTGTGGATGGCCTGCATGTATTCTTTGAAAGAGTACGGGGAGGGGAGAAAGAGGGGCGGGACGGTGTAGAAATCATCAACGGAGGAGAGTCCGAAAGATTCGAGCGCCTTTCTGTTCGCCATGATGATGTTTCCGCTGTCGGATTCGTGTATGTAGAATGAGATTGGGGCGTTTTCGAATATTCTTCTGAAGCGCTCCTCGCTTTCACGAAGTTTGAGCGCCGAGATTCTTTTTTCGGCGACGAAGGAGGAGATTGCCATGCCGACGAATGAGATGGCGGCGATCAGAGCCCAGGCGCTCTCGAGTCTGGCAACCTGATCCTGCGATCTTGAAAAAGCCGTGCCATTGTAGACACCGATCAATCCGATGACAGCGATGACGGAAATGGCGATTGAAGTCCCCCTCATTCCAATGCGGATGGAGCAGAAGGCAATTGCCAGGAAGAGCCAGGCCTCCGAAGAAATGATTTTCGGAAGGAATCCGGGCTCCGCTATGAATGCGCAGAAAGCGATCGTCATGACGAGGACCAGCCAGCCGGCGGCTTCCGCGAAGCGCGGCAGATTCCCTTCCTTGAATACAGCAGACGCCCCTTTCCAGGCGAGAACAATAGGGCATATGACGATGATTCCGATCATGTCTCCCATCCACCAGCTTGCCGAGCTTGCCAGAAGGCTCTGCTTCCCAATTATGCCTGCCGCGAGCAGAGCGAGATTTCCAAAGGATGCGGAGACTGCGGCGGCAAGCGAGCCGAAGAGAAGCATTGAAATGTATTTTGAAAGCCCCAGAATTTTAGAGGAAAGGGTTTTTCTTATTAGGACCGCCGCAACGATCGCCTCAAGCGTGTTCCCTGTGGAAATTGCAAGCACCGTCAGTGGCGATTTTCCAGAGCTTGCATAGAAGATGAATGCGCCGAGAAATATTCCGACGGCATACTTGGGTCCGCCGAGTATGCATGACGAGACGGCAAGTCCGCTTGCAGGCCATATGAGGCAGACAAAGCCGCTCAGGGAATAGTCAAGCGCCAGCCTAGCCATATAGAAATATGCCAGGGCAAGAAGCGCCTGAAGAGCGACTTGAAGCAGAATGTCCTTGATTTGCGGTGTTTTTTTGTCCAAGTCCGTCATTTCGCGTCCATTTCCCCTGCCACCGCCTTTTTTATCGCCCTTCTCAGCTCGTCCATGCCATATGGCTTTGCAATGAAAATATGCGGGAAATCCTGGATGCAGAGGGATCTTGATCTTCCTTCGGCGTAGCCGCTGGACACGACGATTCTCAGGTCCGGATTCGGGCCAAGGAATTCCTCGGCGAGCTCTATTCCGTCGCAATCGGAGAGGACGATGTCAACGATGAGGATCGAAAAGCTCTTCGGTTCTGCGGTGAAAAGTTTTCTTGCATCTTCTCCGCTGGCGACGCAATGCGCCTCGATAGACTCCTTTTCGAAGAATTCTTTCGCCATGCATCTGACGCTATGCTCGTCTTCCACGAAAAGTATCTTGGGTCTGGCCGAGAGGACTGCAGTGGTTCCTCTTGACACGGAGCCTGTTCCTCCGCTTTTGTTGTGTTCGGGAATGCAGATCTCGAAGCGGCTTCCCTTGCCAGGCGAGCTGAATGCCTTGATCCATCCATTGTGCTGTCTGACTATTCCATAAACTACAGCGAGTCCGAGACCACTGCCTTTGCCGAACTCCTTTGTGGTGAAAAATGGCTCGAAAATTCTGTTTACAATCTCCTCCTCCATTCCGGATCCGTTGTCGCAGACTGAAATCTTCAGATAATTGCCCGGATGGAATTTGCGGCCGTCAACCAGGATCGGATCGTGGAGGCTGAGCCTGTCCAGAAGGATTTCGAGGGAGCCGCCTTTCTGCATCGCCTCGCCGGCGTTGACGGCAAGGTTGACCAGCATCTGCTCGATGTGTGAAAGATCTCCCATCACGAGGCATTCGTTTTCTGGACATTTGATGTCGAGCTTGATGTTTTCGCTCAGGAGCCTGCGCAGGATTTTCCGCATCTCTGACAAAGCGGAGCTGAGGTCTGTCGGTTTGAAGGTGGCTGGCTGATTTCTGCTGAAGAGCAGGATCTGCCTGGTGAGATTGGCGGAGCTGTCCGCCGCTTTTCTGATTTTGTCGAAGTATTTTGCGAAGTTGCTGTTTTTTGGAGCGTCCTTGACGCCCATCTGGGCGTAGCCCTTCATGACCGTGAGGTGGTTGTTGAAGTCGTGAGCGACTCCTCCGGCGAGAAGACCCACCGCCTCCATTTTCTGGGCTTGCAGGAGCATCTGCTCTTTTTTCATCAGCTCAGTCACATCCATGTCGGTTCCGATATATCCTTTGAAAACGCCGTCCTCGTCATATGAGGGCATTCCATTTGTCAGGAAGCAGAGTTCATGTCCATCCTTCGCAATCGCCTTGTTCACATAATTGGAAAACGGAAGTCTGCGTGCGATGAGGGACATTGTCTCGTCCTTGTATTTTTCTCTGCCGTGCTCTGGAAAAAGATCGTAGTAGTGCATCTTGCCTGTCATTTCGTCCGGCGAGTATCCAAGCATGTCTTTAGCGCCCTTGCTGACGTAGGTGTATTTTCCATCGGGGGAGATTTCCCATATCATCTCGCGGGAAAGTCCTGAGATGTTTTCAAATCTTTCGCGGCTTCTCCAAAGCGCCCTTTCCGAGACAGTGAGCATAAGATGTGATATGAGGGACTTGAACTTGAAAAGTATCATGGCACCTGAAATGGTGAGGAAAAGTATCGTGATCAGTATTGGTATGAGCCTGCTCATGAAGAGCGTATTTTTGAAGCGCCCTGCGTCAATGTCCATTCCCAGAACTGCAATTGACTCCCAATTTTCGTCGGAAACGATTGGAGTGAAAGAGCTTATCCATGTTCTGAACCTGTCGGAAAAGGGTCCGATTATCGTGCATTTCCTGTATTTGAACGAGTCTCTGACGGTGTCTGGGGCATTCTGCCATTCGGTTCCGGGCTTGGCGCAGTCCGGACTGCCCGGCTCCTCGGAGTCCAGGAGAATCCTGACCTGCTCGTCGTCGCCGATTTTTACAAGGTATATGCTGACGTGATTTGCCGATATTGCCTTGATTCTCTCGAGCCTCTCTTTGAGCTTCTTGTAGTCTGGACTGCCGAGATCGGAGAGCGAAGCCCTAAGAGAAAGAAGCTCGCCGCGGGGGATTGATTCGGCGACAAGCATTCCGAGCTCGGAGATTTCCCTGCGGGCGCTCTCCCTTGTCCTGCGTTCGGAAATGTCCGTCGCAATGAAGCCGAGCAGGATTATGAATATTACCGCGAACCAGGATGCCGGATTGAGCGACGAGCTTTTTTTCGACTCCTTTAGCTGGTCCAGCTTTTCCACAGAGGAGATGAAGTAGCATGTCGTCATTGCGGCGGTTAGAATGAGGGCGCATGCGCCGCAGATCACTTGTGGAGCAAAACCAAAAACTGCGTCAAAATGCGCGCTGTTGACAAGCGAGGACGGGAAATAGGAGGACGCCTCGACCTTGAATAGTGAAAAGACTCCGAAGAGGAGGATTGAAATGGCTGAGAGCTCGAGCATTTTCCTGGCAAGGCCGGATTCGGCTCTGGCGCGGAGCTTCCAGAAGGAGGCGGCGGAGGCGGCGGCACCCGGAAGCAGGAATGCGTAGAGCAGTGCAGTTCTCTGCCCCTGCAGGCCGTCCATCCATCCGGCAGTATAAACGAGCAGGAGGGGGGCGTATATGATCTGGCCAACTTTTATGCCGTCTGCCGACTCGATTGAGCGTCGTCCGAATTCAAAGATAAAAACTGCCGAGAGGAATTCGAAGACAAATGACAATATGAGGAGATAGTCGGAAAAGCCGATCATTCCTCCTAGGCAGGAGAGAAAGTACTGGACACCGGAGCTGATCGCGAAAAGAGAAAATGCCATATATGGGATGCCGAGATAGCGTCTTTCCCGGAGCAGTCCGCAGATCAGAGCCAGAAAAATGAAAGAGAAGCCATAGACTGCCATGACATAGTCGAATGGAGAATTCTGAAGAGCGTCGTTCATTCTTTATTCTTCTTTCCTTTGTCGGAGTTCAACTCCATGTTTTAGAAGCGCCGAACGGCAATAGATCAAGAAGTCTTTCAAAAAACGACGCGTCGGAGGAAAATGCGCCGTGCCGGCGCAAAAGCTCCTCGTATTCAAGCCTGAGATCGCTCATCTTCTGAAAGCGGCCAGAGGGCTTCTTGTCAAGCATTTTGCCCAGTACGCGATCAAGCCACGATGGCAGATCTGGATTCAGCGAGGATGGGGAAGGCGGTCTGCATGTCTTCAATTCCGTGAGGACCTTGTGGAGGCTGTCCCCATTGAATGGCTTTGCCCCGGTGAAGAGCTCGTAGCCGAGAACTCCCAGTGAAAATATTTCGGATCTGACGTCGCGCTCGTTGCCTGTTTCAATGTTTTCAGGCGCCATGTAATGAGGCGAGCCCTGCAGAACCTCGGTCATGGTGAGCGAAGGATCAACCTGCTTTGAAATGCCGAAGTCAGTAAGAGTCGCCCTCATGTCCTCCCCGACAATGATGTTATCCGGCTTGATGTCCCTGTGAAGAATGTTTTTCGAGTGGAGATAGTCGAGGGCGGAAGCGATCTGCAAGAATATGGAGTGTCTGGAATCAAGCGCTATACAGTTCCTCTTTATGCACGAATAGAGGGTGTGGCCGTGAAGATATGCCATGACGAAATAAGGGATCTCCCCGTTTCCAAGTCCTCCTGATTCCACGATTCTTACGATCGAGGGGTGGGAAAGCGACGAGAGGGAAGATATTTCGTTCAGAAAGCGCTTTCTTGCCGTCCCTTCTGCGGAAAGCTCGGGAGACTTCATTATTTTCATCGCAAAGTATTCGCCATTCTTTTCAACGAGAAAAACTATTCCGCCACCGCCTTTTCCCAGAGGCTTTATCACCGAATATCCGGCCTTGACAAAATCAATTCCTCCATTGGTCTGAAACTCGCTGTTGCAGGCCTGCCTGGCATCGTCCTCGAGCACCTTTTTCAGCTTGGAAAGGAGCTGTTCGAGATCGAGCGGCTTGGTCACATAGTCGCGCGCGCCCTCTTTGATGGCTTCGACCGCCATTTTGAAATCCGGCACGCCGGTCATGAGGATCACGGATGATTTGATTTTCTTGTTTTTGATCAGGGAAAGCATGTCCAGTCCGCTCATTTCAGGCATGTTGACGTCGGAGAGAACAAGCTCGAAATCGTCTTCGCTTAGTGCCTGTATCGCATCGCGCGCCGACTCTACGCACGACGAATCTATCCCGTGAGCCGAGAAAAAATCCGAGAGCATTATGCGGATGGGCTCCTCGTCGTCAACGACAAGTATCCTGGGCACTTTCTTCTCAGGCTTTTCCAATCCATTATTTTTATCGGACTGAGTCATGTCTTCCGCAATTTCGCTTTTATCTGGATCTGTCATTCGCCCATACCGGATTTAAGAACTTGTCCATATCTACTGATAGCACCAAGAGAACTGAGCAGAGAAGAAATTCGACAATGAGTGGCACTTATAAACACACGCCAGACCCAAGATGAACATAATAAGCTCTTATCATAAGTTCAAAAAAGAGTTTGTCAAACCTGCAATATGAAAATTTTCATAATAAATTTTAGGAAGATTGGACTTTTAATCTCTTATATTCTGCCATTCACTTGTATGCTATCCTTATTTTCCATTTGCAAAGATGGAACAATGAATTAGATTTCGGCTTTCTGGGCTTGTTTCGAGTTCTTCTTTTTGATTGGAGAATTCTAAATTCTGTCAATTTCTTTGCCGGAAGGGGACTTATGGCATTTAGACAACGGGAAACATGGGGATCTAAAATCGGAGTAGTCTGCGCAGTCGCGGGCAGTGCGATAGGCATTGGCAATTTTCTCCGCTTTCCTGTGAAGGCGGCGTCAAACGGCGGGGGTGCTTTTCTGATTCCATACTTCATTGCACTTCTGCTGATTGGAATTCCTGTCGCATGGATTGAGTGGACTCTTGGCAGAAGCGGAGGGAGATTCGGCTGTGGAAGCGCGCTTGGCATTCTTTATAAATTTCATTGTAATTTATTTCGGGATACGCAATGGCATCGAACTGATGAACAAGATTGCCTTGCCCGCGATATTCATTTTGGGAATTCTCCTCCTGGTCAGGACGCTGATGGAGCCCAATATTGGAAAAGGGCTCGGCTACATGTGGAACCCCGACTTTTCCAGGCTCTTCGACTCAAAAGTCTGGTTTGAAGCCGCAGGGCAGATATTCTTCACGCTTTCCGTCGGCATCGGCGTGATAATGACCTATGCCTCGTATGTCAAAAAAAAGCAGGACATTGCTCTTTCCTCCCTTTCGTCATGCGCGGCAAATGAGCTGGCGGAAATCATCATTGGCGGCACGTTGGTGGTACCTTTGGCTATCGTCATATATGGGGCGACCAACATATCTGAAATCGCGAAGATGGGCACATTCGGACTGAGCTTTCAGACAATGCCTCTCATCTTTTCAAAAATCTCGCTGGGAAGCCTCTTCCAATTCGTCTGGTTTTTCCTGCTTTTCCTCGCGGGCATAACATCTTCTGTCAGCATACTACAGCCAGCCGTGAGCTTTTTCGAAGACGAAGCAGGCTTCAATAAAAAACTTTCCGTGGGAATTGTTGCAATCGTCACTTTTATTTTTGGGCTTCTTGCTGTCTTTGGCCTCAATGCCGGGGCGGTTGACGAAATGGATTGGATGACAGACTTCTGTCTGATTTCCTTCGGTCTTGTGGAAACTCTCGTTTTTGTCTGCATCATTGGAGTTGAAAAGGGGATGAAAGATCTTTCGGATGGAGCAGACATCTCGATTCCAATATTTTTCCATTGGACTATAAAATATCTGACTCCTGCCGCCTTGATCCTTGTGCTGGGCGCATGGCTTTTTCAAAATGCCCCAGGACGAATCCTTCTTCACGGCGTTTCCGACGGACCTGTTAAATTCGCGTTCTGGGAGACGAGCAAGTTCGCTGTGATCAACATTACCAGGGGCGCGATGCTCGCCCTGCTTATTGCGATATGCCTTTTCATAGCCTATGTTTGGAAAAGGAGGGGTATGGACTCGAAACTGCTGGCAGAGGAGGGAGAATCATAATGGAAGGATTAAACTTGGCAGGTTGGATTTTCATGGCTGTCGCCTGGAGTTCAATCATTGTTTTCAACGTCTTCTGCTTTGTCCGTCTCTTCAGGGAGTCAAAGGACAAAATGGTAAGTCCGATCGAGATTGAGGCGGAAATTGACGGTATGGAGGCAGGGCTTGAAAAACCGCACTCGCATCGCGAGATAAATGGCTAGATAATCAGGAAAACACAGCCCAAAGATGCCCATCCTTTTTCATGCAAAACGAGTATGCGACATGTCAACCTGAAACAACTTCAATAAAGCTCCAGAATTCATGCTGTCTTAATTGGAAGAGGAAGGACATGTCCGATTCAGACCCCGCTCCCGCCGTCCCAATAAAAGGCGTTTTCAGCCTTTTCTGGGACGAAAGGAACTGCGGCTTGAAACTTACTTGGACACCTTCTTTTCCGCTTTCGCCTCCTGCCAGACATATGCAGGATTCATTGCTGAATCGTAATTGTCCCCGAAAGGAATGAAGAAGAATACCGTCTCCATCGCACCATAGAATGTCCTTGCCACTGTCATGTAAGTACCCCTCGCAAGTCCGTATGGTGCGCAAAGCGCCGCACCGTCGCATTCGGCGCTCAGGACTATCTGGCGCGGGATCTCCCCCCAGCCCGTGCCCATGTTGACGATTCCTCTCACGAACTGCGTTCCCATTGGCGCAACATAGGTCTCTGGCGTATTTGCCTGTTTGTCAAGAGCCTTGCTGTCTTGAGCAAAAGCGCTTCCACCAGCGAGGATAGTCGCTCCCAGCACCGCCGCACACAGGATCTTCTTCATCTTTTCTCCTTTTTTCTTATTTGACGATTAAATACAAAATATACTGTTTTCAAAAGAAAATCTTTGCAGAACTTTCAGATGTCTGTCAAATGAAAAATTCCATTCTTGCATGAGTCCGGAAAAAAACTCATGCCTGCTGTTTCAATCCTTGAAGCGGTAGCCAACTCCGCGAATGGTTTCGATAAGATCTGCGGCGTCGCCAAGCTTTTTGCGGAGCCCCACAATCTGGACGTCTATTGCACGATCCGTCACCGGGTAGCCGTCCCCTTTGATCAGATTGACGATTTTTCCCCTCGTAAAGACCCATCCAGGGCGCTTCGCAAGGAGATGCAGAATTTCAAATTCTGAAAACGTAAGATCAAGCTTCGCCGAATTCAGCAGAACTTCTCTGCGTCCAGTGTCTATCACAAGCGGTCCATGCTTGATGACGCTTTCGCCGTTGCTCGCCTGCGCCGCCGCGGATCTCCTGAGCACGGTTTTGACTCTTGAGACGAGAACCTTCGGACTGAACGGCTTAGTTATGTAGTCGTCCGCCCCAAGCTCCAGCCCCGCAACAATGTCCGACTCGTCGCCTTTTGCAGAAAGAATCACGATCGGAATATGCGAAGTCTTCACGTCGTTTTTAAGAACCTTGCAGACATCGAGTCCATCCATTCCGGGAAGCATCAGATCCAGAATGAGCAGATCGGGCAGTTTCTCCTTAGTCTTCTTGATGCAGTCTTCGCCAGTCATCGCAGAGCTTACTTTGTATCCCTCTCGCTCCAGGTTGAACCTTATCAGCTCGAGGATGTCGCTTTCGTCGTCAACAGCCAAAATTTTTGCCTTGCCCATATTGCTTCAGCCTCCCGGTATGCGGTATTTGCTAAATCTCTTTTCAGCACTACAATATCACGTGTACGGACAATATTTGCGCCTAAACCTTATTTTTTTCAAAATCTAACATTGGCTAAACATACATGGTATCGGCAAAAATCGAACTCCTCTCTCCGGCTGGGAGCATTTCGACGGCTATCTGCGCCCTCGACGCAGGAGCGGATGCAGTCTATGGAGGCGTCGCTGATTTCAACGCAAGAAAAAGATCAGAGAATTTCACCTTCGAAGAACTTTCCAAGTGCATATGCTACGCACATTCGTGCGGGAAAAAATTCTACATCGCTCTCAACACAATGATAAAGGAGCAGGAGCTTGCGAATTTCGCCAGGATTCTGGCAAAGATCGCCGCGCTTAAGCCTGATGCCGCAATAGTTCAGGATTTGGGCGTGCTCCGAATGGTCAGAAAATATTTTCCCGACCTGCCAATTCACGCATCCACGCAGATGGCGCTTCACAACAGCGCCGGAGTCAGGGTCGCCGCCGCAATGGGAGTGGGCAGGGTCATCCTCGAGCGACAGCTCAGCATTGAAGAAATCTCAGCGATAGTCAAAAAATCTCCTGTTGAAATAGAAGTTTTTGTCCATGGCGCTCTCTGCCCCTCGTTGTCAGGAATATGCCTCATGTCTTCCTGGATCAGCGGACAGAGCGGCAACCGCGGCCTCTGCAAACAGCCATGCAGACGCGCCTTCAGAGACTCCAGCGGGAAGACAGCTTTTCACCTCTCATGCAGGGATCTCTGCGCCATTGATGATCTTGATCTTCTTATGCAGACAGGGGTGCGCTCCTTGAAAATAGAGGGACGCCTCAGGAAAAATGACTATGTCCATTACACAGTTTCGGCCTATAGGCTCGTGCTGGATTCGAAGCCCGCGGAAAGGAGCGAGGCGATCAAGGAGGCAAAGGAGATGCTCGCGCTCACATGCCCAAGATCTCTTGCATCCCCGCCAAAGGGCGAAGCTCCATTCCATTCAATGATCGAAAGCGGAAAGTCAGGCAACGTCGGAATCCCGGTAGCAAAAATCGAAAAAATGCACAGACGCGGATTTGAAGTCTACTGCCTGAAGAAAATCCATCTCGGCGACAGGCTCAGAATCCAGCCCGCCTCTAATGCCAAAGGCTCGATTTTCACGGCAAGAGAGATCTTCATAGACGGAAAAAGCGCAGTTGAATCCCCGCCCGGACGAAGATGCGTCCTTGATTCCGAGCGGTCGGCTTCGCCAGGAGACATGATATTTAAAATTGGAGAAAGCCTGCCGGATCTCGAAAAGAAAATAGCGCGTCTCCCGCTCCGCCATCCACTCGGCATCGAACTGAGCGTGGAAATCAATGAAGGCGGATTTGCCGCCAAGGCTGACTCAAAAGGCTTTGAATCTTTCAGATGGACACGCGATGTCCTACTGGAGCCAGCAAGATCCAATCCGGTCAGGAAGGAGCAGATAGAGGAAGATTTCATGGCGACACGAACTCAATTTCTGCAAGTCTCGAAAATTACAGTCGCAATGAAGGAAGGACTCTTTCTCCCGACGAGCGTGCTGAAGGAGTCGCGAAGACAGTTTTGGGAATGCGCCACCGTCCATTTCAAGCAGGGAGGAGTCCCGGACGGGGAAGTCCCTGCAAAGTTATTCTCTGAAATAGAGTCCATCCGCCCGAGATCGGACGAAGCACCTGAGATCACAGTCGAATCAGGCGCGGAGGAAATAGTTCCGCACGGAAAAACAGGCATAAAGGCGGATGGGCTCTTCAGGATCAATCCGGATACGGACGAAGTCATTCTGCCGTTCTTCTGTTCAGAAAAGAATCTTCCTGAGCTAGAGTCTGCCATTGACCTGGCGTTTCAGCGTGGAGTCAGGAGGTTCCGAGTCAGATCTCTCTTCGCTCTTTTCTTTCTAAAAAAATACAAGGGGATACGCATGGCGTCGGCATATCCTCTCTGCTCGATGAACTCGTTTTCCATTGCAGAACTCAAAGAACTCGGATTTTCCAAGGTGCAAATTTCTCCTGAACTCGATGAAAAGTCTATTTCCGATCTCATTGGAAAATCGCCAGTCCCGCTTGAGATTTTCGCTTCAGGCTCAATTCCGATACTCGTCACCAGAGCGCATGTTTCCGCAGACTCGTTTCTGCGCGACGAGTTCGGAGCGCTTTTCCATCTCAGTCGCCAGCAAAAGGACGGTCTGACGCTTCTCTATCCCTGCGAAACAATAAAATTTCCCTCGCTCGATGGAGTCTCCAAATTCCATGGAACGATCCTTGAAAATCAATCCGGAAAAAAAACATCTGCATTCAATTTCAGCAGAACTTTAGAATGAGCCCAGCCGCATGATGCGGGAGACCGTTCGGATTTTGAGAAGACAATAGGTTATGAAGACTTATGGATTTCGATTTTAAGGCGGAAAAAATTAAATCGTATAGGAAATTGTATTTTTTATAATTTTCGTAATCGTAGTCGCTGTCGCTATCAGCGGAGCGGTAATCGATAAATTTACTTGAATACGAACCCAGTATGCCAGTCTCTCCGAGAATGAC
>DYRX01000544.1 GCA_020718525.1 Victivallis vadensis | reverse complement strand
AGATCGTCTTTGAAATCGCCGTTAAGATCTCCGACTTGAACGATGCTCCAGTCGGCGCTTGATCTGGTGTAGGAGTAACCCGAACTGGAGATGGAGATGCCGTTCATCAGGTAGATGTAGCCTACGCCTGATCCATCCTCCCAAAGGATGTCCATCTTGTTGTCTCCGTTGAAATCTCCAAATTCCTTTATGTTCCAGGTGGATCCGGCAGATTTCTTGTACACCGTTCCGTGGCTGGAAATGTTTCCGCCGTTCATGATATACATGTATCCCTCTCCGGAACTGCTCTCCCATAGGATGTCAGCCATTCCATCGGCGTTGAAGTCCGCGACTTGCTTTATCTGCCAGTTCATCGAGGTGTTATAGACATGTGTGCTTGATGTTATGATCGTCCCTTCCATGGTGTCAATGTAGCCGCGTGCAGTTATTGGATTCTCCTTGAGTATGTCCATTTTTCCGTCGCCATTGAAATCTGCGATATGAACTATGTGCCACATCGAGCCTGCTGGATAGATCGTCCCGACAGATTGAGTGGTGAAGCCGTTCATGATGTAGATCAGCGTCTGCATTGTGGACGTATTCTGCCAGAGTATGTCTGCCCTCGTGTCTCCGTTAAAATCCTGGAGTGCGTCTATTGTCCAAAAGCTGTCACTGATCTGGTAGATGTAGTTTGACGATGAGGGGGTCGCTCCGTTCATCAGATAGAGCCATCCCCTGTCTGTGGCAATGTCATTGGCGAGAACATCTGATTTGACATCACCGTTGAAGTCCCAATCCTTGATGCCGGTCACATAGCATTTGGCGAGATATGAGGAAGCCTTGCCTCCTGCATTTTCAAAAGAACCTCCCGTGTAAAGGACATTGCTGTCGAACTCCATCGCCAGGCAATAGAATGAGAGTCCGCTTCCGAGAGCCTTCCAGCTCGATCCGTTCCACATTGCGATATATTCTGCGGAGTTTCCTCCGGCACTTGAAAAGTATCCGCCGACATAAAGATTTCCAGCGGCATCGAATTCCAGGGAACGCACATCATCGGTCAAGCCGGTTCCCAGCGCGCTCCAGGCGGCGCCATTCCATTTGGCAATCCGGTTTGCCGCGCCGCCGCCGGCACTTGTAAATGCGCCTCCAACATAGATGTTTCCAGAACCGTCTGCTACGATCGCATTGACTGCATCGTCCATTCCCGAGCCCAGCGCGCTCCAAGTCGTTCCGTTCCAGACGGCAATTCTATTCGCGGCCTTGCCGCCTGCAACAGTAAAATTCCCACCTGCATAGAGCAGGCCGGAGGATCTGTCGTAGCAGAGCGCGTTGACGGAATTGTTCATCGAACTCGAAAGTGGCGACCAAGCCGCGCCGTTCCATTTCGCGATGTAATTGACGATATTTGCTCCGG
>DYRX01000242.1 GCA_020718525.1 Victivallis vadensis | reverse complement strand
CCCGCGTAAATTCGAAAAGAGAGACAGCGTGGCACATTATGGGCTTCACAAGAAAACACTCGGGGGAATGGATGCCTCCTTCATCTACGGTCGACAAGCTATTTCGGAATGTCCTGAATTTCAAGTCTGGAAACTGAAAGAAGATTGGCAAATGAAGCAAAAGGATTGTTATTTTTCAGGAAATCAATTTGACTTGGAGGCTTAGCATGATAGCATAAATGAAAACAAACGGAGGATTCATACATGCGTGTCAAAATTTTAGCTCTCGTCGTAGTTGTTACAGCGATCGTTGGAGGAACTGGATCCCGCTTTTCCGCGTGTGCCGCCGAAACGGCAGTCGCCAAGCCTGAAACATCGCAGTCTCTGTCTGGAGAACTAATTGCTTCGGCAAAGGCTCCAAAGAGCGATTCCTGGCTGGAATCCGACAGATGGAAAGACGAGGAGAAAGGCGGAAGGCAGGCTGTTAAGCTTTCAGCTCCTTGCAGTTATGTAAATCTTGATCTTGCATCCGAAGCGCCGACAGCGGGCTCGGACTATCTCGTCCTGAGAGCTGTCTATTTTGCCGAGCCCGGCTTGAAGCCCTTCTCCATGGGCATTGGAGGATGGGGCTCGCCGGTGATCAAAATTTCTGTTCAGAACGAGGGCGGATGGTGCATTGCGGAAGCCGCGTTTCCTTCGCTTCAGGCTGTCCAGGCGCTCAATGGACAAAAGATAAAGACGACCTTCAGCGGAGACAAGAGCGGACTTCCGTCCTTTTCTGAAATATGCATTTACAAGCCGGACGAAAAATATCTGAAGTCGTTGTACGCCAAGTACGTGCAAAGCGGGACAGCGCAGGCTTGGACGGATTCTTCCCAAAGTCCCTTCACTTGCCTGGAGGACTATGACAGCAAGGATGCGCTCGAGCCCAGCCCCGAAGATCAGTCCAAGGGGGTTGTTCCCTTTGTCAGGACATACATGGATCCGGTATATCCTCTGTCTGTCCCGAAGGCGGCTGAGCGGAAGACTGAAGCCTCTATACGCGTCACGCCTGGCGAATATGAGCCTGTGCAGGTGGCGATCAGGGCATTGCAGACTTTGGACAACTGCTCGGTTAAGATTTCCGGGAGCCTGCCTTCTGGAATTACGGCATATCCGCGCTGGGTTGAATGCGTTCCCCTCAGGACTGCCGGCGGAAGCAGTTCCACGAAGTGGCACGTTCAGCCGAACAGGCTTTGGCCTCTTGACATTTTTCCTTCCGTGAAGGTCGAGAAAGACAAGTCCCAGGCGTTCTGGGTCATTTTCAAGGCTTCGAAACTTGTCAAGCCCGGAAAATATCAGGTGGCAGTTGAAGTCGTAAATTCCGGAAAATCTCTTGTTCAATTCAAGGTCAACATAGAAGTCCTCCCATTCACTCTTCCTGAAAAGCTTGATCATTCCTTCGGTTTCTACGAATCGAGATTCATTGATGAAATTACGGCAAAGGACATGTTCGAGCACGGCTGCAACTCTCTTTCGACCTGGCAGGATTCCAAGCCCTTCAACGATGCCGAAGGGAAGATTGACTTCAGTGCCTGGGACGAATATTTCAAGATGTTAAAATCCAACGGAATGGACAAGTCATTTGTTTGGTTTGTCGGCAACAAAGGCATGGGCAACACAGTGCTGAAGTCTCTCGGAGAAAGCGCCTTCACGCAGATCCTTGCCGGAATCAACGAGCGCGTCGCAGACGGAAGATATCCCTCTTCATTCTTTGTTACTATTGACGAGGCGGTTCAAGGCGGCAGTATCGTTTGGGGGCAGATGAAGAAGCTCAATGAGGAAATCTCTACAAAAGATACGTCTCTTAAACGTTTCGGAGTCTCCCTGGACAAGCATTCCTTTGCACAGAGATATCTTGGCATGATTGACGTTCTCTCGTGCAATGGCTCATTTGCGGAAAACAGCGCCTGGTGCGCTGAAAACAAGATCGGAATGTACACCTACACCGTCTTCTGCGGCAGAACCGTTGCGGGAATCTCAAGATACAACTGCGGATTCAATCCGTGGAGATATGGTGCCAAGGGGACTTATGGCTGGGCTTTGAGATGGTATAACGGACACCCCTTCAACGATATGGATGCAGGAGTTTCAGACTGGGGTATAGTCCTTCCAAATTGGTGCGGCACTCCAATTTCCAGCCCCGCCTGGGAGGGCTGGCGCGAGGGTGTTGACGACGTGCGATACCTTGCCAAATTCGACGAGCTTCTCAAGGCGGGCAAAGTCTCTCCGGTAATTCTCGAGGACATTCGCGCAATGCTGAAGGAGAGCTCCCTCAGCCAGGAGCAGAACGTCGGAGAAAGCGTCTTCGAGTCCCTGATCGGCGAAACGGCAAAAATGGACAAGGCCAGAAACATGCTGATAGACGCGATCATTTCGGCAAAATAAGCCGCAGGTCGCCAGAGAAGACTGCACATACAATCAATATTTGAATATTTGGATTGAATTCCATAAACAATCTGGGAGAATGCAAGATGATCTTGGCAAAGGCGGAATTTGAAAAACTGGATGATGGAGCTTTCCCGTCTGAATACACGGCATTGCCTGAAGTTTACTGCCTGAGGGCGAAAGGGCCGACTGCCGGCTGGCACGAGCCAGTCACATGCCTGACAGGCCGCGGATGGAAGGCGCCAAACCACTGGGTCGCTGGCGAGGAGAACGGAGTCAGAGTCCTTTCCCAGTCCATGGACTACACAGAGACGCCCTTTTCTATTCTGATAAAAGACGAAGATTTTTGGAAAAACGTCAGGGTCAGCGCCAAGATTGGACTCAAATCCGACTCGCCGGAATTCGTCGGAGTCATATTCCGCTACCAGGATTCCCTCAACTACTATTGCGCCGTCGTCAGAGGCGACAAGATTCAGGTGATCAGATTCGATATTGTAAGGCAGACCCTTCTAGCCGAAGCACCTATGCCGATTCAGGAAAAGGATCTGGAGCTTTCCGTTGACTGCGCCAAGGATCTTTATGAGGTCCGCATAAACGGCATCTCCGTCCTCAAATGCAGGGACTCTTTCTTCATGTCCGGGAAGGCTGGAATAATTGCCGCTAGCCCGGCAGTTTTCCGTGATTTCACTGTCGAAGGCGACGAGAAGGAGTTCAAATCAATTTCTAAAAGCGTCGCGAAGAGGCTTGCAGTGCTCTCTAAAAAACGCCGCAAACGGCCGAAGATGGAGCTCTGGAAGGAAATCAGGCTTGGCAATTTCACCGGCTCTCGCTCTGTCCGCTACGGAGATCTCACTGGAAATGGCGTACACGACCTGCTTTTTGCGCAGGCGGACTCCTCTTGCAAAATACAGTGCCTCACCGCAATGGATGTCGAAGGGCACATGCTCTGGCAAAAAGGACTGCCGATGAGCAGTCCGCACGTCAGTACAATGGATGTCGCGATGCAGATCGCCGACTTTGACAACTGCGGAATGAACGAAGTCGTCTGCGCCTTCGGAGGCGAATTCCTTGTCCTCGACGGAAAAACTGGAAGCGTCAAGAAAAGGGGCGAACTGCCTGACTGGCCGGAGGCAAACGACCTGCCGATAAAAATCGGAGGCTCCTGGTTCAGCGACTGCACCAAGTGCCCCGGCGGAAAAATCACGCCGAACTACATCCGAGTCTGCAATCTGAGCGGAAACAAAAACGGGATGGACTTCGTCTGCGGCTACGGCTATCCCTACCTCTGGGCTTTCGACAACGATCTGAAGCAGAAATGGTTCTACACCGGAAACGTCGGTCACTTCTGCTACACCTACGACATGGACGGCGACGGCCTTGATGAAATCATGGCGGGATACTCATGTCTGAGAGGCGACGGAAAATGGCAGTTTTCCCTGCACCTGCAGGATCATGCCGACGCTGTTCTTGCCATGCCCTTCAACCACCCAAAGGGCAAGCTCCTCTTCGCAGAAGCCGCAGGACAGGACGGATTCCTCCTCTTCGACCTGGACGGTTGGTTCAGGCAGATCATCAAAGGGCATGTCCAGCATTTCTCGGTCGCAAAATTTGACAGGAACACGCCCGGTCTTCAGTTCGCAGTTGTGACTTATCACGGAAACCCGGGAATCATAACGATTTACGACAAGGACGGGGTGGAGCTTTCCACTTTCGCCCCACCTTGCCTGGGAACCGCCCTGCATCCGGTGAACTGGAATGCGGACGGCGAGGAGCTAATCCTCTTCTCAGGGCACAGAGAGCTTGGCGGACTCATGGACATGCACGGCGACATCGTTGTCGAATTCCCCGAAAAAGAGCGCCCGGAGCTCTGCTGCGAGGCGATCAGGTTCAGCGACGATCCGAGGGACAAGATTGTCGTCTACGACAGGGACTCCATGAAGATTTACCGCTGCGCGGGAAAACTTCCCAAAGACAAGGTCTACAAGCCGATAAGACCTTCATACTCGAACTGGTCCAATTTCATGGCGCACTATTCATATCCGCATTGGACTTGAACTGACTTTTAGGCTGGAAATTCCATTCTGAGAACGTTCATACAGAAAAATGGGACAAGAACCAATTTCGCATTTCATTTTTGGTACGGATTCTGTAAACGGACATAGTTTACTCCTTTGAAACTGCCATTGGAGTTCACCGTGCTCCTTTTGGCAGTTTAATTTTGAAAAACTCCGGCACCCGAAGTCGGTCGCTTAATACGTACCTATAGTTTTTCAGATAAATAATTTCATTATTTTGCTGAAAAACTATCATCGAGAATGCTGATTTCAATATTGCTTATCTGTATAGAGGCGGACTTATTGGTGTGCGGGAAGCTTAAAATGAGATCGCGGGCATTTTTGTCGAAGTTAAAATAAAAGACATCGCCCTTCACGCAATTGGGACTGCGGCGAACAATTTGTTTCTGCCCCGCGTAAGTGACTTCGATAGTTCCATAGCATTCATTGGTTTTCGGATACGACAGGGTTACGGCAAGAAATTTTGCCTTCGAGAATTCTTCTTTGTCTGGCAGTATGGCCGCGATAGTTCCTGATTTGCCGGACTCGAGATTGTTTTTTGGGATCAGGCTGATATTGCCTGCCTCGTCCTCGATGAATTCGGTTTTTTGTTCGGGCGGAGTCGAGAAAATCAAGGTCTTCCAATTTGTTTTGTTGTAAATGGCGGTGTGGATCGGGTTGAGTTTTTTATTTTTCAAAGTTGCGGTGAGAGGCAGTTCAGGAACTTGTTCCAGGAATGCGGTAGGGTCGGCCACATAGACGAGGACTTTTCTGCCGGCAAGGAATTGTTCTCCCATTTTGTAGACGAATCTGCCGATGCCGTGGGCACCGTCTCTGTAAAGGATGTCTGGAACGAAGCCTGACTCGTAAGCCAGATAATGTGGAATGCTCGCCCCTTTTTTAATGGCGGGATAGACAAGGAATGAATTGCCAGCCAGAAGTATCGGCGACCTGTTTTCATTGTAGCCGATCTGCAAAATGTTGCCTTGTGGGTCGCAGACCGCTTTGAATCGGACGGACTCGTTTGGCGGGAATTTGGGATTTCCGTTTGGCCATTTGAAGTCCTGCGGGCTCTGGCTTTCATCTTTCAGGCTGAAACTGCCTTTTTCGGGCATGGTTAATCCGTTGTAGCGTTTGAGACGCTCCGCGACGGCTTTTGCAACCGTTCGAGCCATACCTTCGGCAGGATGCGACTCGCTGAACTTCTGATACCAGAACATAAGAGGATAATTTGTCCGTTCTTGGACAGCCAAAGGATTGACATAGACTGTTTCGACATCGTTTTCGAGCAGTTCGCGGATCATTTCAAGCGTGCGCGGGTCGCTTACTTTGTCTGGGGGCAATTGAGCGAAGAGATCAGCGCAAATCTCGCCCTTGAATGGAACCCTGACGATGATGAGGTCTATGTTGAACTGCTTGAGATAATTTTTAAAATTTATCATGTCTCTGACAAAATTGAGTCCGGTTTTATTGATATACGCTGTTCCTGCCGAAAAAAAAGAGTCAGCGACCCATTTTTCGGATTTGCTGGAATTAGCCTTTTGATATTCTTGCCGGAAGGTCTCGAGTTCCTGAACCCATTTGTCCCATGATCCGCCATGGGCGACCAAGAGATCATCAATGTATTTTTTGTCTTTTTCTATGTCGGCCCGCCGCAGTACCTCGGCGGAGCCGTCAGCCGTTCTGGGGGTTGTTTCCAAATCGCGTGAGTTTTTCTTTTCCTGGGGTGGCGATGGCGCTTGAAGTTCCACCGAGAAGTCTTGGACAATTTCTGATTTGACTGCGAAATAGACGTCCAAGTCTAGTTCGGCGATTTCATCGGCCTGCTGTGTCTGCTTTTTTTTCAGGTCGAGGGATTCGAAAGGAACTATCTCGATACGGAGCTTGTCGCCTGCTTTGAACTCCGATTCGGGCGAAAGAATTTTCTTTTCGAATCCCGGAAAGACGATTTCCAATCTTTCAGAAATTTTTTCGCCTTTTTTTATGCCTTTGACGGCGAATATCGAAGTGAAAAAACAGTTCTGATAATTTGTCTTCCGGGGTTCTGGCAGTTTCGAGACGAATTCCACTGTGCCTTCACGGTGTTTGAACGAGGCAGTCCCCCGAACTGGGTGCTAATTCCTAGGGCGTTCATGGCGGCAATGCCTCCTTGAAATTGGGATGCCGCCCAGGAGCCGT
>DYRX01000543.1 GCA_020718525.1 Victivallis vadensis | reverse complement strand
TCGTCCATCCGCTCCGATGCTGTTCTAAGGAATGCTATCCGCTCTTTCTTGTTCAGTTTCAAATCGCCCGCATGTATTGATTCGTTGCCCCGGAAGACTCCGAGTTCAGCTAGGACAGAGCTGTTTTGGCGGAAGTTTCTGGCAAGATATTTGTTTGTGGTGAAACAGGCAAGTTCACTGTTTGAAACGAGGAGTTCTGAGAAGCCGCTGTCGGCCGACTCGGCTGATCTGGAGACCATCGCGCACGCTGAGAGCAGTTTGACATCGAGCTTGGATATGTTCTGCATCTGCTGTATGAGAAGTGTTTTTTTGAATTCTGACTCCTTGTTCTTTTCGAGAACACTCTGCATTGCGCCGGATGTCAGCAGAAGTGTAAGGCCAAACGCGAGCGCCAGGCTGAAGAGGAGTCTCCAGCGCAGAGATCGCCTCATTGTCGCGGCAAGAAGCCAGATTGATGCGACGAAGCATGCCGAAAAATCAAATATCTGCCAGCCCCACCACACGATGTCCCAAGTTTTTGCGCTTCTTGCAAGAATGGATCCTAGCGCGAATGCATATATGACGGCTGAGAGGGGAAGATCAAAGCTCTCCCGTCTTTCCAGGTAGTTGAAAAAGAAGGATAGCGAAGACAATGCCATGAGTCCTGCAGAAATCCATAGATAGAATTTAACGCTTTGAGACAGGGCGAGTCCGTTGGAAGAGAGAGCGGACGGGAGAGAGTCTCCCCATGAAAAGACTGCAAAAATTATAATGTATGCCGGCAGAAGGGAGATGCATGCAAGCTTGAGCAGAGAGAGCAGGGAAAGCTTTTCATTGGATTTGAAGCCGGGGAGAGAGGAAAGAAAGACAAAGGACGCAAAAAGAACAGAGATTGCCTTGATCCAAGCGGCTTTTGACGTTCCGGGAATTGCTACGGAATAGGCAAAGTCGGTCAGTCCCATCAGGAGAAATGCAGCGGCGCAGGTCCCAAGCGCTCTGCGGCCATGGAATCGAAATGCCTCGAAGAGCATGAGAAAGATGAAAACCTTGAGGAATGCTCCGGTCCATGCCAGCATGGATATCTCCGCCTGCCTGCGGAAAAACACCTCGTTCCAGGCCCGGTTTGCCCAGTCTGGAACTGCAAGGGCACCCAAAATCCCCAAAAAGAAGATGGGCAGGACGAAAAACAATTTTTTACGGGCTTCGGCGCTCTCTGTGTAGCCAGGCATTCAAGTTCTCCCTCTGATGCAATCATCCGACCTTGCATATTTTTCCACTAAATGTCACTATAATTTCAGAATTCCTGACTCGTGGAAATTGCTGTTGTTAGGATTTATCGGTATCGGGGTCGGAATCGGGATCGGGATCGAATATCATTCCCATGCATCGATTCCGATTCCGATAGCGACTCCGACCCCGATTGA
>DYRX01000027.1 GCA_020718525.1 Victivallis vadensis | reverse complement strand
AATCTAAGAGAGTTATATAGAATATAGAATTAGCGCAGATCAGGAAGTCTGAAATAACGCACATTTACTGAATCCGTACGTAAAGATTCGCTGAATCGTTGTCGTAATCGTATGGATTCAGACAACTCGGCGATTATCTTCAAAGACCGATCTTTTCCATCCGTCTGATGCCGTTCCTGTTGAATGTGATTCTGAACTTGTTCAAGCTGGATGCCCCGTCTTCCACGCTGTATCTGGTTATCAGATTCATCTGATAGACTCGTGCACCTGCGACTTTAAGATAGTCATTTTTCTTCGGGATATAGACATCCTCGTCGGGATTGTCCATCTTGCGGGTGAACTCGGAGAGATCGAAGCGTATTATGTCGTTTATTCCGTTTATTCTGAAATCCGGATAGACGGATTTGAAGATTTTTGAGAAGAGAGTGATGCGCTTTTTGTAGAAAATTATTTTTTCGCCGAAGAGATCCTCGTCCACTCCGCTGAGAAAATCCTGTTTTCTCGATTCTGCAACCTCGCTTGGAAGATTGTTTTCGCCTACGAATGAGAAATTCTGTTTGAGTATTCCGATCTTCTGCCCTCCATCGGAATATATCTTCGTCACATGGTCATAGTATCGCTTACGCATTTCCGCGCTGATGTAGCCTCTTAAAATTTCCTTCATGCGGTCTTTGAACATATATGAGGCGACCAGTATCATGAAAAAGGCGATTGTCAGCTCCTCGAAGCTTGTCTTGGAGAAAAAAGCGATCGAAGTGGCGAATGCCATTGCAAATGCGGCGGCAAGACCTAGAAGGGCATGCTCGATCAACAAGCCCTCCTTTCCTTTTTTAGTCCTCAGAAAGAGTGCGCTTCCCACAAATTTTTTCAGTGCGCCCCTCCTGAAGATAAGGGCTTCATTGTCTCCGCCCTCGGTCGGTATGGATGGGTAGCCGGCATTCTTCCTGTACGATATCTCATCCTTGGCTTTTTTTACGATCTGCTCCATGAAATGTTCAGATTTCCTGAAGCCTGAGCTCTGAAGAAAGAAATGAAGCTCTCTTAGATATACATTCATCTGAAGGCTCAGATATTCGTCGGCGTATGAATAAAGGCAGAAATTCTTTTCCGGAACGGTTGAAACATTGATTGAATTGCGAAGCTTCCTGAATTCGGCAATCCCTTCGGAGACCGAGGAAAGATAGCGATCGAGCTGAAATTCCAGATCCTTCTCGGACTGCTGTCTTTCTATGAAGCTCTTTTCGTCGCGCATAGCTGTTCTGAATATGGAACAAAACATCTTAAGCCTGTAGGTATAGATCCGGGCATTTGCATTGCCGGGATCGCAGGAAAGCGCGGCAACGCTCCTTCCAAGCAATGACAGCGGCGCATTGTCGGATGCGTAGCTGTCCCTTAGAAGCATCGTCGGAGTCTTAAGCCTTATATAGTTTTGTATGTCTTGATAAAAATCGCTCTTCGTGTATCTCTCGGGATCAACGCCAAGACTGTTCGGTATGAACATGTAGGTCTCGACGTTGAAGTCCTTCCTGTCCGTATTTTCCGCCAGCAGATACGTGAACTTGAGCTCGAACTGGAACTTGTCGTGAATTTTTACGCTTTCTTCAATCATCTTCTTTCCTTTGGAAGACGGCATCCCTGCATTGGAAGACCGCAGAAGCCAGCTCTAACACATTTCTAACAAAGACAGCGAATCTATTGCATTCAGCGTTCAAATTCAATCGTTTTTCCTGAATTGGCATGATATTTTCGCAAAATAAATCCACTTGCTGTTTGAAAATTTGGGACTGCCTCGTATATTTTGCGGACTTTATTTTGTCTTTTGAAAAAAACAAGCTGAAATCAGGCGTCAAACAAATAAACAAGGAAGGAACGATGAAACAATTGACTCGAGTTTTGTCCGGGCTCCTGCCGTTTTTCGCGGCATCGGCATACGGACAGGGAAGCGTCGAAGGAGCAGTCGGAGAAGCGGCAGGAAAAATGGCGGCATTGCCTCAGGTTCCCGCGATCTGGTGGATCGCCCCGATCTGTTCGCTGATTGCGCTTCTTTTCGCGTTCATCTGCTACAAGCTGATGGTCGCCGCCCCTGCCGGAAACTCCCGCATGGAAGAGATCGCCGGCTACGTCAGAGAAGGCGCAATGGCGTATCTCAAACAGCAGTACAGCAGAGTCGGTCTCGTCTTTGCAATACTCGTCTTAGTTTTTACCGTCCTCGCAATCCTGGGCGTTCAGAATCCGTTTGTCCCGATTGCATTTCTGACAGGCGGTTTTTTCTCAGGACTCTGCGGTTTTCTTGGCATGAAGACAGCGACACTGGCTTCGAGCAGAACTGCTCAGGGCGCCAGCGAAAGTCTTAACAGAGGTCTGCAAGTTGCCTTCCGTTCCGGAGCCGTCATGGGGCTCGTCGTTGTTGGATTCGGCCTCCTCGACATAAGCGCCTGGTTTCTCATCCTGGACAAGTTTGTCTATACCGCAGACCACATGATGAACGGATTCAGCTTTCTTGTTCCGAAGGGATTTGATCCCGATCACAAGTGGATCGAGATTACAACAACAATGATTACATTCGGAATGGGTGCTTCGACCCAGGCTCTCTTTGCCCGTGTCGGTGGCGGAATCTACACCAAAGCCGCAGATGTCGGAGCTGACCTGGTAGGAAAAGTCGAAGCCGGAATTCCCGAAGACGATCCCAGAAATCCTGCAACCATAGCTGACAACGTCGGAGACAACGTCGGAGATGTCGCCGGAATGGGAGCGGACCTATACGAATCCTATTGCGGTTCGATACTTGCGACCGCCGCGCTTGGCGCCTGTCTGCCCTTGGCACCCGCTGAAACAATCCGCTACATAATCGCACCCATGATTGTCGCCGGAATCGGAATAATCCTCTCCATCATTGGAATCTTCGCCGTCAGATGCAACGATGACAAGGCGAGCATGATGACACTTCTCAAGGCTCTGAGGCTCGGAACCTGGGGCAGTTCTTTCCTGATCGTGGTGGCGTGCGCAATTCTTGCCATGCTCAAGATTATTGACTGGGGAATGTTTGGAGCCGTTGTTGCCGGTCTTGCCGCCGGTGTTGTCATCGGCTACTCCACTGAATATTACACGTCTGACGAATATGCTCCGACAAAGGGTCTTGCGGCACAGGCGAAAATGGGACCTGCTACTGTCATCATTGATGGTCTCGCCATCGGGATGTTCTCTGCCGGAATCCCAGTCATCGTCACTGTCATTGCCATACTTGCGGCGTTCACATTATGCGGCGGATTCCAGCATGCTCTGCATGGATTGTATGGAATTGGCTTTGCCGCAGTCGGAATGCTCTCGACTCTCGGCATAACCCTCGCGACAGATGCCTATGGTCCGATCGCCGACAATGCTGGCGGAAACGCCGAAATGTCGCATCTTCCTCCGGAAGTCCGCGAGAAAACCGACTGTCTTGATATGCTTGGCAATACGACTGCCGCGACTGGAAAAGGCTTTGCAATAGGCTCCGCCGCCCTTACAGCCATGGCGCTTTTGGCAGCCGAGGTTCAGGAAGTCGAAGTCTGGGTGAAGAAGCTCCATTTCAAAGGAGTTGAAATTATGAATTTCAACTACGCCGAATACCTCACTGCATCAAAAGCCGGCGAATCTCTCGAATATTTCACCAATCTCTTCGATTTGACCATAATGAATCCAATGATGCTTTGCGGACTATTTATTGGTGCAATGATGGCATTCGTCTTCTGCGCAATGACCATGAAAGCCGTTGGACGCGCCGCTGGTGCCATGGTCGAAGAAGTGCGCAGACAGTTCCGTGAAAAACCAGGCATCATGGAAGGCAAAGACCGTCCTGACTACGCCAGTTGCGTGGCTATCTCCACCAAGGGCGCTCAGAGAGAAATGATGATTCCTTCACTTCTTGCAATAGCAGTTCCGGTTCTTACCGGTCTTGTGCTGGGCGTGCCTGGAATCATGGGACTTCTTGCTGGCGGTCTCGCCGCAGGCTTCTCCCTCGCTTGCCTTCTGAACAACGCAGGTGGTGCCTGGGACAATGCCAAGAAGCACATTGAAAAGGGAAATCTTGGCGGAAAATACATGAAAAATGCCAAAGGCGAATACGTTGACGTGAAGGGAAATCCTGTAAAGGACAAATCCCTGGCGAAGAGTCCAGTCCACGGTGCGGCTGTGATCGGTGATACAGTTGGCGACCCGTGCAAAGACACTTCCGGTCCCTCGCTCAACATCTTGATCAAGCTTATGAGCATGGTCGCGATCGTCTTCACGCCGGTCATCATCAGATTTTCGCCTGTAGTTCAGAAATTCCTTGGACTTTGCAACTGAGCATGGCAGAGTTCTGAAGGCTCTAGCGAGCGGCGCGATGCCGGAAAGGCGTCGCGCCGCTTTTTGTTTTTCTTTTTCAGCTCCCTTAAATCTGACGATGCATTATTCCGAACAGGGTTTATATTGTCGCATCCATAAACAGCGAATGGTTTAAAATTTGAAGAGACATACACAATTTCTCTATATATTTCTGTCAATCGTTTTTTCTCTGCTTCTCCATCTCGCCTTGATCTATCTTGGCTCAAGGATACGGGTGTCCCCGAGCATGCTCCTGGATCCCCCCAGAAATCAGATGCGCCAGATCAGGCTCTGGAACGTGGAGTTGCCGCCGACGGCGAATCAGACAACTGACAGGTCTTCGGAAAAAAGAGCAGAGCTTGCTCCGCTCGGATTGCCGGAAATCAAAAAAAAGGATGACATAACGACACTTCTTCCCCTGCAGGAGGAAAAGAAAATTCTTTCCGCCCCCGGGATGCGGCCTACAATTCCAGAATTTCCGACTTCACCATTGACAAAACCCAAATCCGGCTCCCACATTGAAGTCCTCGCCGTTGACGGAGACAAGCTACCAGACTCCCGACTTCTCTTCGACAGAATCTACATTGACAAGGCAGAGGCATCCGCAGACGGGTCGGGCAAGCGCTCGAATAGGGACGGAGATGGAGGCGATTCCGCAGGGCTGACCGGGAATCTCCCGGGCATTCCCCTGAGCATGAGGGCGTCAATGCCTGAGGATCTTTCAAAATATGCAATTACAGACAGGCTTGTAACTGCGGAAGACGCCGACAAAATCGAAAAGCTAATGAGCATAAAAATATTTCGCTATCTCGGAGACGAGGGCGCATTTTTCAGGATTGACATAATTCCGTCGGAATCAGCCAAAATGCCTCCATTTCAAAAGGATCTGGTTTTTTGCATTGACATTTCAGGAAGCATTTCTTCGGACAGGCTAAACGAGTTTAGAAACGGTGTTTCAGGCGCTCTCAGGGCGCTCAAGCCCTCGGACGGCTTCGAAATCATCGCCTTCAGCCACAAGGAAGCACCGCTTTTTGGAGCGTTCAAGCAAAAAAGCCCGGAAAATATTGCATTGGCAGAGGAATTCCTGTCTAAACTTTCCCGCAGTGGCTCGACAAACATATTTTCCGCCATCAGACCTTTTGCCGGGAGAAGAGCACCATACTCTGTTAAAGGAAACTCCAAGCGCCCACTGCTTCTTTTTCTCTTTTCTGACGGACTTGTCAATTCCGGGGAAGTCGTTGACAGCCGTGAGCTTATAAATTCCTTCTCCAATGAGAATCAGGACTCGACAAGCCTCTACTCATTCTGTTCCGGAAAAAAAACGAATAGCTTCCTTCTCGACCTCCTTTCCTACAGAAACCGCGGTGAGTCAATGCGTTCGGCAGAATCCCAGACTGACGGCTCCGGAGTCCGCGATTTCATAACTGAGGTTTCGGAAATACTTGTAGGAGATCTGGACTACCAGATTTCGGGGCGCGTCTCTGAAGCGACATTTCCAAAAAAACTTCCGCACCTCTACAGAAACCGCAAGCTCTCCCTCTATGGAAAGCACGATTTGGACATCAAGGAGATCGGCGTCAGAATCGTCGGATTCGACAGCCTTGGGCGCAGACAGGAAATCGTATTCAAGGGGAATTTGGACGAGGCGGAAAACGCCGGTCCAGAACTTGCAAAAGACTGGGCGCGGCAATACATATTCCATCTTTACAGCAGACTTTCCGCCGACTATTCTGAGACTCTCATGAAGATGATACATGACAGCGCCGCAAAGTTCGGAATTGAAACATCCTACTACGACAAGTTCCTTAAAAAAAGAAAGCCATTCGACGACAGATGAAAGCTCGTACGTAATCAGTAGACTAAGTTCGTTTACTGAATCCGTACTAAAATACGGAATCGTTTTTGTGATTATTGGGAATTTGCATCATCAATCTATCTTTTCAAAAAAAGGTATTTTTATAAATTGAAGAATTTCAAGAAGAACTACGGGATGAGCATAGATGTCCAGCTCGATGATGAGAACGACTCCGTGATGCCTTCCCGCAGGACAGCTACCAGAGTGATGGACAAGAAGCCGCAGACATCGCCTGAAACCGGGAAGGAGCCACTAGCACCTGTACAGCATTAACATTACATTTGCACTTAAAAAATATTTCAGTTTTTTTCCCAGCATCTCTACTTTTGGCATATAAAATGCTCAGACAAACATGCGAATTCGTTAAAACTCTGAGGTGTTAGATGCTTTTTTCACTGTTCAGCAAGAGAAAAGAAGAGCTTGGGGGCTCTGGGCTTTCGTCTTCTTTGCATGACGAAAGCACTCAGAAGATAGTCTCCAAGCCTTGTCTGCGCCTTTTGGAGTCATCAGTGATCAGGTGCCCCGAATGCGCCAGGGATTTCAATTTTTCCTCAATGGACAGACTTTCCATATCTCATTGTCCTCTTTGTTCTTCGCCCGTTTTCATTCCTCAAAAAATCAAGGATTTTTGGCTTTATGAACCTCTTGGCGGAGGTGGCATGGGCAGTGTATATCATGCCTTTCACAAGGCAAATCCCGATGCAGAATTTGCAATTAAGATATTGCCCCGCGATTTGAAGGCTGACCGTTCCCTCATTTGCCAGCTTATGAATGAGGCCTTCAATGGCGCAAAATTTGGTGGACATCCGCATATAGCAAGAGTTTTTGACTACGGATCAGACGATGGCGAGTATTATGCCGCATACGAATACATAAACGGAATAAGGCTCGACCAAATCATAGATTCGCCCGCTCAAAGACCGCTGAAACAGCTCTTACTATGGGTTTTGCAGTTGCTTTCGGCTGAACAGCACATTTACGACTGCGGATTTCTTTACAGAGATCTCAAGCCGCAGAATATAATCATAGACAAACAAGGCAACCTCAAGCTCATAGATTTCGGACTCGCAATCAAAATTGAGGACAGCGACAAGCAGGGCGATGAAATTCAGGGGTCTCCCTATTACATGCCGCCTGAGAGGATCATTGGCAGGCCCGAGGGGCAGTTCAGCGAGATATACAGCATGGGCATGGTTCTCTTCCATCTCATTGCCAAACAGCCGTATTATTCTGCGGAAGACATCAGACAGCTCGTGGGGAAACATGTTGTTTCGCTTAGAATCAACAATGTGGCTGGAAAACTTCCCCACAGAACCGATCCCGAAATCATCAGAATCATAAACAAAATGATTGACAGATCTCCAAATTCCCGATATCAGACATACAAAGAATTGGGCAAGGAAATGTTTGACTACTACAGGGAGCTTGCCGCATGATTTAAGTTTACCCCCAACACCACATACCCCCAAAAATGGAAAGGCAGTGCAATGCTGCCTTTCCGCTTTTAAAGGGATTTGCATCAATGCCTTTCTTTGCGGGGACGCGGCTTGCACCTTCGGGAATAAGTGGTATAGTTTTTCATTTTAATTGTGAATTTATTTTCCTTGAAAAACTATAGTATCGCCTGGTACTCTGTGGATCCTTGTCCTGGTTGTTAGTGGTTGAAAAAGCCTGACAAGGGTGCCACTTTCATCTTCACATGTCAAATCGGGGAAGGAATAGAAATAGAGATTTTTACTCCCTGATTACAAAGAAGATACGATTAAATCTCGCAGATTGCTACGATGTCGCGGATTCAGATGTATGAAATTGATAATCTGGCACCCGTGCCAAATGGCAAAGTTATTTCGCAACAGCCCCTAAGTCCTTCAAAGGATCTTTGTAGCTTCCTACCAGATCACCGAGCTTGACTTCATATCTGGCTTTTCCATCCCTGATCCGGATGCATTCCGTTCCACGCGTTGTACCAACTATATTGAATGGCATGCCTCTGAGAATCTTTTCTATTTTGCCTGCATTTGCCGGGTCTGCCGAAAAAATAAATCTCGAGTTCGATTCGGAAAATAGGATCTCATGCGGCGTCGCGCATCCGGACGAGGGTATTTTTGAAAGATCAATGTCCATTCCAATTCTGCCAGCGACCGCCATTTTTGAGAATCCTGCGGCAAGTCCGCCGAATGCGGGCGCGTGGAGGGCGTTAAGGAGGCGGGCATCGGTCAATGCCGCAATTTTGGCATAAACCTTTTTTGCGGATTTCGCATCAAGCTTGGGGACATTTTCGCCCACGGCACCCAGGAGTCTGAAGTATTCGCTGCCACCGAGTTCAGGAAGCGTCGTGCCAAGCACGTAGATCTCGTCGCCCTCTTTCTTGAGATCGAGCGTTAGAGCCTTGGATATGTCGTCCATCTTGCTGATCGCGCTGAAAAGCATTGTTGGAGGAATGGAAATTTTTCTGCCGCCTCTGGTGCTGTCGTTCTTCATGCTGTCCTTGCCGGATATGCATGGGACGCCAAGGGCGACGGTATAGTCGTAGAGCGCCTGATTTGCTCTGACAAGCTGTGCCAGCTTGTATTCGCCGTCGGGAGTTCCCGGACTTTTTACAGGATCCGGCCAGCAGAAGTTGTCGAGACCGGCAATTCTGTCGGGCTTGCCGCCGACCGCGAGAATTCTTCTGACAGCCGAGTCAATGCAGGCTCCGACCATGTGGTAGCAGTCAATGTCGCTGTAGGAGGGGGCAAGGCCATAGCTCAGTATGACTCCTTCGCGCGAGAGGGGCTCTGCCATGAAGACGACCGCGTCGGACACGACATCCCTGAATTTTCCAATGAAGGGCTTGATCACGCTGAGTCCCTTGACCTCGTGGTCATACTGCCTTGCCTTGAATTCATTGGAGCAGATGTTGAGCGACGCAATCAGAGAGAGGAAATCCTTTCCGATCTTTCTCGATGCGAATGCTGGACTGCGGTGCCTTGGAGGAATCCATTTCGCCTTCAGCTTCATGCGCGGCAGTCCCTTGTGCATGAATTCGATATCCAGGCATGCGACAGTTTTTTTGCCAAAGAGGACATGGAATTTTCCATCGCTTGTGAATTCTCCGAGGACGCTGATTTCAACATCGCGGGACTCGGCAAGCACCTTGAAGCGCTTGATTTTTTCCGGGGGGACGGCGAATGACATTCTTTCCTGTGCTTCGGAGAGAAGGATTTCCCAGGGCTGGAGTCCGGCATACTTCAGCGGAGCCTTGGAGAGGTCAAGGCGGCATCCTCCAGAGTTCTGCGCCATTTCTCCAATGCTGGAGGAGAGTCCGCCCGCGCCGTTGTCGGTGATGAATCGGTAGAGGCCGAGGTCGCGCGCCTCGCGGATGAAGTCGCCCAGTTTTTTCTGGGTTATCGGATCGCCGATCTGCACCGCCTGGCTGGGACTTTCCTGCCTGAGCTCCTCGCTTGAAAATGTCGCCCCATGTATTCCGTCCTTCCCGATCCGTCCGCCTGCCATCACTATGAGATCGCCTGGCAGTATTTTTTTCTCATGTCCCTTGGTTTTTCCGATTTTTACGGGGAGAGTTCCGACAGTGCCGCAATACACGAGGGGTTTGCCTATGTATCTGGGCTCGAAATATTCCCAGCCGAGTGCATATGGAATTCCGCTCTGATTTCCTCCGTCAATGACGCCTTTGTGGATCCCATCGCGGAGGCGTCTCGGGTGGTGAAGACCTTCCGGAATCATATTCTTTTCCGTGAAAGGAGAAGCCAGGCAGTAGCCCCAGACATTGGCAAGAAGATCCGCGCCCTGTCCTGTTCCCATGGGATCCCGGTTGACTCCGACGATCCCAGTGATTGCACCGCCGTAGGGGTCGAGCGCGGAGGGGCTGTTGTGAGTTTCAACCTTATAGACAAGATGCTTCCTGGAGTTGAACGAAATCACGCCAGCGTTGTCGTGGAATACCGAGACGAGCCAGTCCTTTTTCTTTTCGGCTATCTTTTCCGCGCCCCGCTTTATGAATGTCTTGAAGCAGGATACGATCTTTGTCCGTTTGCCGTTTTCGTCCTCGTAGTCAATCTCGGCGTCGAATATCTTATGCTTGCAATGCTCGGACCAGGTCTGGGCAAGGACTTCGAGCTCCACATCAGTAGGCTTTTGAGAGAGTCCAAGCGAGGATCTGTCTCCAATTTTCCTGTAATGGGACTGGATGATCTTCATTTCCTCCAGAGTGAGCGAGAGAACACCGTCGCGGCTGATCCTGAGCAGTTCCTCGTCCGGAACTTCCAGATCAATTTCACGGAGAGTCCCTCCGGACGATTCCGGCATGAACGGGGTGTTGTGGGGGACGCCTGATTTTGCGAAGTCCTTCGCGGACAAGACCAGGACGCTTTCAATCAGCCTGTTCGCCAAAATTTCCCAGGATATCTTCTCTATTTCCGATCTCGAGAGGTTCTTGGCACTTATCAGGTATTCAATGGAGCTGAAGACATGTTCGTCCGGACGCAGTTTTCTGCCGATGATGTCTCCTATCGCTTCGGCGGCAGTTCTCCCTACATTATCCGTCACGCCCGGAAGAAATCCGATTCTGACAAGCCAGTCGAAATCTTCACCAGACGCCTTGCCCACTGCGGAAGTCTGCAAGACCGGGCTTGCAAGCTCCTCGGCGATTTTTCTTATCTGTGGATCTTTCAGTTCGGCGGAGACGGTATATACATCCCGGCTAAGGACTTTTTGAAGATCCAAACCGAGAAAATCGCGGATTTTGCGGGCGACGGAATCTCCTCTCGGATCACCCCAGCTTCTGACAGGGGATATTTCAATTCTCGAAATCATCTAACACCTCTTTGATTGTTTGAGCAGAAACAGCGGGAGCAGACACGCTCCTTGTCAAGCCGCTCAAACTATTATGGAAAGCCAATAAATTCAAGGATTAATTCATAGCTCGCCTTCCTTTCTAAAAAGAAAAATTCAGAATTCCTGACTCGCGGAAAATGCTGTTGTTGGGATTTTATCTGCCTGTGCGAGTACGCAGACAGGTCGGTCTCGGGGTCGGAATCGGGATCGAATGCCCATGCATAGCGACTCCGCTTGTCCGGCATCAGATTCCTAGCCACAAAATGCACAGAAGTCACAAAATTCTTTTGAGTTGCTTGTGCCATATGTGGCTAATACCATCTTCACCTGACAGGGCAGACCACGAAACGACCCCGATTGAAACAAATCCAAGATATGTATTTTCCATAAGAGCCAAGTGGCTCCATAAGATTATAATTTTCCCTGTACAGCTCAAGAAGTCTGAATTGTTAGAAAATAGATATTTTCGCCGCATGGCTGCTTGAAAGCTCGCAATATATGGCTATATTGCCAAATAGAAAAGCATCAGATTGTCCGATAACACAGGATCTGGCATATGAATTGGAAAGAAGAATGGAAGAAGTTCGCGCTGATAGCGGGTGTCTTTCTTGCCTCATTCTATCTGCCTGTTGGCATCCCACGCTTTGACAAAGCGGTGCTTGAAGCCATGCATCTCCTGAAATGGTATGCGCAGGAGCACGTCCTTCTCTGTCTGGTTCCGGCTTTCTTCATCGCCGGCGCGATAGGAGTCTTTGTGAGCCAGGCTTCAGTGATGAAATATCTCGGAGCAAGGGCTAACAAGTTTCTGGCGTACGGAGTCGCGGCTGTCTCGGGGACGATACTGGCAGTCTGTTCATGCACTGTACTCCCTCTCTTTGCTGGCATCTATCGGATGGGGGCGGGCCTAGGCCCAGCCTGCGCATTTCTCTACTCCGGTCCGGCCATCAATATCCTTGCGATTGCCATGACGGCTCGAATTCTTGGGATGGAGCTTGGAATTGCGCGTGCCGTTGGAGCAATAGCCTTCAGTGTGATTATTGGAGTTGCAATGCAGGTGATTTTCCGCAAAGAGGAGGATGCAAAAATTGCGGGGCAGATTGAGATGCCGGAACCTGAAGTCAAACGTCCGCTCTGGCAGAATGCCATCTATTTCGCGTCAATGGTCGGGATACTTGTCTTCGCCAACTGGGGAAATTCGGACAATCCGCATGGAATATGGAACTTCATTCACCACTGGAAATGGCAGTTCACGTCCTTTTTTGCGATATCACTTGGAGTCATCCTGATCAAATTCTTTGACGTGAAGGCGTGGAAGATTGTCGCGACAGGAATCCCGACAATCATTCTTGCCCTGCTTTTCCCAGGCATGCCATTGATTGCCTTCTCCGCCGGAACCATTGGGCTTTCAGTTTTTACCAGCACTGACAAAGGTGAAAGCGGCGAATGGTTTCAGGCATCCTGGTCTTTCGCGAAGCAAATACTTCCACTGCTATTCTTCGGCGTGCTTGTTTCAGGCTTTCTTCTTGGAAGAGTCGGCGAGGAGGGCATGATTCCGTCAAGATGGGTATCCGCCGCACTTGGTGGAAACTCCCTCCTGTCAAACTTTTGCGCATCGTTCTTCGGGGCGTTCATGTATTTTGCCACCCTGACTGAAGTTCCTATTGTTCAAGGACTTATCGGCAGTGGCATGGGCAAGGGACCGGCTTTGGCCCTGCTTCTGGCTGGTCCGGCGCTAAGCCTGCCCAACATGCTTGTCATCCGCAGTATCATGGGAACAAAAAAAACACTTGTCTTTGTCTCTCTCGTGATCGTAATGGCGACTTTTTGCGGAATGCTGTTTGGAAGATTCTGGGGCTGATATAGATTCATAGGGTTGAAAAAAAGAAGGATAAGGAGTGTTCTAGCATGAAAATTCAGATTTTGGGAACAGGTTGTCCGAAGTGCAAACAGCTTGCGGAAAACGCCGAGGCCGCCGCAAAGGAGCTCGGAATCCAGTATGAAATAGAAAAGGTGACGGACATCAACAAGATCATGGAGTTCGGGGTGATGATGACCCCGGCGCTGGCAATTGACGGGACTGTCAAATCTGTCGGCAAACTGCTTGCGAAGGACGAGATCAAAAAGTTGCTGAAACCTTAAGTTATCATAGCTCGTATCGGTCCTATAGGCCCTATATTTTCTTAAATAAAAGGAGAAAACAATGGAAAGCAAAGCTCAAGACTGCTGTGCGTGCTCTGCGGCGCCTAAACTCGTGTTCGCATGCTCTGGATCAGCCGATGTTGGAGCCATTTCCGATCAGGCGGCGAGAAAGATCACAAGGGAAGGAAAAGGAAAAATGTTCTGCACTGCCGGAATCGGCGGCAGAGTGCCTGAAATCATGGAAACCACAAAAAGCGCGGCAAAGATAGTCGCGATTGACGGATGCCCCCTGAACTGCGTGAAAAAGAGCCTTGAAAATGCAGGATTTGCGAATTTCGCGCATCTCCAGCTCGCCGATCTTGGCATGGCAAAAGGGAAAACTCCAGTAACGGAAGAAAATATAGCCGCCGTCGCAGAAAAATGCGCCAAACTGCTAGAGTGCTGAGATGAAAAAGAAGATCGGATTTTCGTTTTTCGCCATCATTGGCGCAGTTTTCATCCTTGTCGCTTTGACAAGTCAGAACTGTCCATGCTGTCTTGTCGCGGCAGACGATTCCACAATTGCAAGTTCTCCTGCAGTGGAAGAAAAAGTCCCTTCTTTGCCACTACAAGGTGTGCTGGAGCAGGAAAAAACGGCAAAACTGCCGAAGCTTCTGGACCTCGGCGCGCACAAATGCATTCCCTGCAAGAAGATGGCACCAATCCTGGAAGAACTGAAAAAAGAGTACAAGGGAATTTTCGACGTGGAGTTCATTGATGTCTGGGACAAGGAAAATGCAAAAAAGGCGGAGGAATACAAGATAGAGTCCATCCCAGTGCAGATTTTCTTCGACTCTGACGGAAAGGAAGTCTGGAGACACGAAGGTTTTTTCTCCAAAGAAGAGATCCTTGCGAAATGGAAGGAGCTCGGTATCCAAATCCCGCAGAAGAACGACAGGTGAGCGGAAAATATTTACTTGGATTTTCATGATTGACCAAGTGATGGAATGGCAATGGACAAAAATATTCAAGCCTGGATCAGGAATATACTTCTCATCTTTGTTTTCGTGAGCATTGGCTTTTCTCTTGGGAAGGAGACGATGCGACGGTCCCTTGCCGAAAAATCCCCTGCGCAGGCAGCAGTCTCCCCCAGACCGGGACAAGGAGATGAAAAGACAGTCGTCTACTACATGCATGGCAGTTTCAGATGCGCCACATGCAACGAAATCGAAAGACTCACGAGACAGCTTGTGGAAACTCAATTCCCGGAAGAGCTCAAAGGCGGCACGGTGGAATTCAAGGAGATCAACTTCCAGAAGGATGAAGAGCTTGCCCAGAGATACAAGGTCGGAGCGGGCTGTGTGATCGTGGCAAATATTGCTGACGGCAAGGACAAAGAATACAAAACATTGAATGATGTGTGGACATTGTATTCGGATCCGCCAAAATTTGACGAATATCTTGGAGACGCGATCAGAAAATCACTGACTAAGCGAAATTCCGGAGAGCGTAAATGATTGATATTGCAATCTTTACGGCATTCTGGCTCGGAATTCTCACTGCGATAAGTCCTTGTCCATTGGCGACGAACATCGCAGCCATATCATTCATCGGAAAACACGTCCAGAAGCATGGCCGCGTGTTCGTCTCCGGACTCTCATACACATTTGGAAGGACATTCGCCTATATTGTGTTGGGCGCATCCATTTCGTCCGGACTATTCGCTCTAGACGAGCTTTCAAGATTCCTGCTGAAATACATGAATGAAATCATCGGTCCGACAATGATCCTGCTCGGCATGCTTCTGCTCGGATGGATTGGTTCTGCGGTCTCTTTCAACCTGGTCGGCGACAAGATGAAGGCAAAGGCTGAATCGGGAAATATCTTCTGGGATTTCGCCATAGGCGTGCTTTTCGCTCTCTCCTTCTGTCCAGCCTCAGCAGGTCTTTTTTTCGCCGGACTGATTCCTCTCACGATCAAGGCGGAATCAAAATTGCTTCTGCCGATGGCATATGGAATTGGAACCGGTCTGCCAGTCCTGTTTTTCGCAGTTCTGATCGCATTCGGCGCAAAATATGTGGGAACGGCATTCAACACCTTGTCAAGCATTGAAAAATGGATCCGTCTCATCGCGGGAATCCTCTTCATCCTGGCTGGAATATATTACTGCATAAGATACAGCTTTGCGCTCTGAGTTGAACAGGCTTCCAAAATCGCCTTCTTCTTTCTTCCTGAGCCACTTTCGGCGAAAGTGGCATACCATGCCGAAAGCGCCTTTTCCTGCTTCCATCTGAGCCTCTAGTACGGCACTTTTGCCAAAAGTGCCTCTTCCAGCTTTTCTCCTGAGCCACTTTCGGCGAAAGTGGCATACTACAGCCAAAAGAGCCTCCTCTTGCTTCCTTTTCGCTTGCCAAAAGTGCCACTTTCATCTTCACATGTCAAATCCGCGAACTGACAAGAATCCAGTATTGCTCCCTATTCGCCGAGAAAAAAAACAAAAAATATGTCATAGAACCTATTGCATTATATTACTAATAAGATAATATAAGTCATGTAACTGCGAATTTTATCTCTTGGAATAGGATTTATGTTGATGTCTTTGTGGCTGGATTGTGGAGAATAAAGAGAACAAATACTAGCAAGGAGCAATGATGAAAGGAATGAAGTGGAAGCTATCCATGGCTCTGGCTGCGTTTATTGGCGGCAGTTTGGGGGCACAGGAAATCCCGGTCGCGCAGAATCCTCAGGAGGCTTCGTTGGTCAACTACAGGATCAGGAGGAACGAGGACGGGCTGAGGCAGATCAGGCTCCTTGAAGACCGCGATCAGAAGTACATGGTAAGCAAGGTTTACGAACTCAAACATGCCAAGGGGACGGACATCACTCCCTGGGTTCTCGGTGCGGTTCATAGATACTACTCAGCCTCGACAGTGGAACGGCTCTCATACAAAAAAGAGAAGAAAGAATATCTAGTTGTCAACACCGGAGTTGACATGATTCCATTTGTTGACGAGATGGTCGCGAAACTGGACAGGCCCTCCAAGATAGACAAGGAAGGCTCCATCTACGAGGGCTCGGGCATATACAAATTTGTCTATTATCCGAAGTATCGCTTCTCACCGGAGCTTGTAAGGGTGGGACCGACAGTGGGAAGCGAGGACGGAGAATGATGGTGCTCGGAGCCGCAGGCGTCAGATCCGCCGACAACACTGGGAATCCGACGCCACAGCCATTTCCCAGCCAGCTTCAGCCGCAGATTCATCTGCAGGTGAAGGACAGCGACAAGAACATCCATTTCATCAACGCCAACAATGATCCCGATGTCGTGACAAAGGTTTATGTGCTCAAGCATGCGGATCCGGAGGAATTGCGCCCTTACCTCAGGACAGCCGCGATGATGAACAGGATCAAGCCCGACACGAGCAAAGTCGAGTGCATCAAGTTCAACGACGGGACCGGCGCGCTGCTAGTTTCCGCCGAAGATTTCCGCTTCATGAAGCAGAGAAACGGCATGGGATTCGACGAAATGGTAGAAGCCCTAGATAAGCCAGACATCACTTCATCTGCTGGAACGGTCTCCTACCTGTATTTTCCAAAGTATACGAGTGCCCAGTGGCTCTACGACAAGCTTTACAACGTCGGTCTGAACCACTCGAACGATCCGGACGAACTTCAGGGAGGCAAGGACAAGGTCTTCGTTGACAGCGAACTCAACGGACTCGTGCTCTATGTGCCCAACTATAACATCAAGAACATCAACGAGATGATACGGCAGTACGATGTTCCAATTGCGGAAGTTTCCGTCAAGTACAGTATATACGAGATTGACACAGAAAATGACGGTACAATCGGAGTTGACTTCCAGGCCTGGAAGAATGGTCCGGGCAGAGATTTCTTCGCAGTCGCCAGCAGATACGGGCACGGCTGGGATTTTGTGACGATGAATCCGAGCATGCCGAACATCGGCGACTCGCACACGCAGTATGTCAATTTCAGCCCGAAATGGAACACAAAATATCTAGATTTCCTAGTGGCGAAAAGCAAGGCCAGCATCGTGACTTCTGGACAGCTCGCGCTTCAGAACAATCAGGAAGGCTATGTTGAAAGTCTCAATAGGATTCCCAACTATCAGGACGGGAAAAAGATTCCAGACAGAGGTGTCATGAGCTACATCCGCATAACAGACGCGAGAATATTCCCTGCCGGAGCCAATCCGCCTGTCAACGACACGACAGGTCTCAGCAATTTCGACAAAAGTTCTTGTCAGCAACAATTCTTCTAAGTTCGTGATCGGCGGACTCCAGAAGAAGAATGTTGTGCGCAGTGTGAACAAGCTGCCATGGCTCGGGGATCTTCCTCTGATCGGCTGGGCTGTCAGCAGTGAATCGGAGGTTCACAAGACTTCGGAGCTTGTCGCAGTCATAGAGTGCGCACAGCTTGCGCCTGACTCAGCTCTGCCTGAGAACACGGCGAACGAAATCAAAAAGCTCAGTGACAAAGTCAACAAGTACGGCATAAAGGCCGGACCGATTGATCAGAACGACTACGGCTTTGACCAGTATCTCTTTGACTGTGAAAAGAAGGGGATTGACAGTCCTCCGTATTCGCACTAGATAATCTGTGCGCGAGATAGCAATAGCTGATGAAAGAACTGAGTCAATGAGAAAGGGAATTCTATGATGGGATAATTCCGGCGTTAATTTATCTGGTCGGCTTGATTTGTTTCTAGTGAACCGCTGAATATTTTCAGTTTAGCTTATAACGATCGCAAACTAAATTAGGAGTCTCAAATGTCTATAGCGATAAAGTCTCGGATTTTCTTTGTATTCTTCACAGTTTCTTTGGCGGCTTCTACCTGCTCTCTGCCTGCTGACGAAGCAAGAAAAGTCAATTTGGGTTATTTTCCCAATCTGACCCATGCCCCAGCATTGATCGGAACAGCGAAGGGATTTTTCGCCAGCAAATTGGGAGGAGATATCAGCTTGGGTGTGAAGACCTTCAATGCCGGACCGTCCGTCATTGAGGCGCTGTTTGCCGGAGAAATTGATATCGCCTATATTGGTCCGAATCCGGCCATCAACGGCTATGTGAAAAGCGATGGAAAGGCTTTGCGCATCATAGCGGGATCCTCCAGCGGCGGAGCCAGTTTTGTGGTTGCCGGATCTTCAGGGATTAAAACTGTAAAAGACCTTCATGGGAAAAAGTTTGCCAGCCCGCAGATAGGAAATACCCAGGATGTCGCCCTCAGAGCTTATATATCCGGGAATGGACTCAAGACAAGAGACAAGGGAGGAGATGTGGAGATCATGCCCATGCAGAATTCCTCTATACTCACTCTATTCATGCAGAAATCAATTGATGGAGCCTGGGTTCCAGAACCTTGGGGGACACGTCTGATCAAGGAGGCGGGCGGAAAACTCCTTGTTGACGAGAGAGATCTCTGGCCGGATGGAAAATTTGTCACGGCTCAGATTATAGCGAACACAAGTTTTCTGGAGAAAAACCCGGGGCTTGTGAAAAAAATTCTGGAAGGACATATAGAGGCGATAGAGTTCATCAGTAGGAATCCGGCAGAATCCAGGAAGATCATGAACGAGGAGATTAAGCGCATAAGTTCGAAGGCTATTCCTGAGGACGTCCTTGAAATATCCATGTCGAAGATGGAAATCACATACGATCCTTTGCCGAAGACGCTTTTCAAATCGGCTGAAGATGCCTTTGCACTTGGTTTTCTAGGAAAGGAAAAACCTGATATCTCGGGAATATACGACCTTAGAATACTGAATGCAATTCTTGTGGAAAAGGGATTAAAGGCAATAGACTTCAAATGAGTGCCGCAACAATACTAAAACTTTCTGGAATCTCAAAAAGCTTCACTGCCGACAACGGAGTTGCACTGAAGGTTCTAGATGATTTCTCCCTGGATGTAAGCGAAGGGGAATTTGTTTGCATACTCGGCTCGAGCGGATGCGGCAAATCCACCATATTGAGCATAGTCGCAGGATTTGAGAAACAAGATTCCGGGGAGGCCACAATCCATGGCAAAACAATTTCCGGCGCCGGGACAGACAGGGTGCTTCTCTTTCAGGATGCCACGCTTTTTCCATGGCTCGATGTTCTCGGAAATGTCGAATTCGGGCTCCGGGCAAAAGGGCTCAAGGGAAAAGAACGTCGCGAAATTGCGATGGACTGGATAGAACGAGTCCATTTGAAGGGCTTCGAGCACAGCTACGCCCATCAGCTCTCTGGCGGGATGAGGCAACGCGCCGCGATCGCGAGGGCTCTCGCAATCAATCCGGAATTTCTTCTCATGGATGAGCCTTTCTGCGCTGTTGACGCAATGACCCGCGACATGCTTCACGAAGAACTTGAGAAGATCTGGAGTTCCACGAACAAGACAATAATATTTGTAACCCACAATGTCCGCGAATCGGTTGCGCTTGGCGACCGCGTGGTGGTTCTCAGCCCGAGACCGGGAAAAGTCTCTGGAATTTTCAAGATAGATCTTCCGCGTCCAAGATCTCTTGAAGATACGAGGGTGACGGCAATGACGGCAGAAATTATGAAAGCCTTGAGGGGGAAATGAAAAGAATCGTCGCAAATCGGAAACTCCGCGTCATTGCTGTGAGACTAGTTTTTTTCCTTTTTCTTATCCTCCTTTGGCAGATTATCGTATCTCTGAAAATATGGCCGGAATACCTTTTTCCCGGTCCTTTGGCTGTGCTAAAGGCCCTCAAGTCAGGTTTTGCCGATGGCAGCTTTCTAAAGGCCTCGGGAAAAAGTCTTAAAACTATTGCACTGGGCTATTCCATCTCACTCTTTTTCGGACTTGTGCTCGGAGTCTTAATGGGACGGATAAAGGCGATTGACGACACTCTCGGATGTCTTGTACTTGGGATCCAAGCCCTTCCTAGCGTATGCTGGCTGCCGCTCGCACTCATATGGTTTGGGCTCAATGACAATGCCATAATATTTGTCGTTGTGATGGGAGCGCTTTTTTCAATCACGATTGGTGTCGAGACCGGGGTGAAAAACACTCCGCCGCAGTTTGTAAGAGCGGCGAAAACGCTTGGAGCAAAAGGCATTTCACTCTACACAAGGGTCGTCGTTCCAGCGGCCATGCCCTCGATCCTGAGCGGACTGAAGCAGGGCTGGTCATTCGCCTGGCGCTCTCTGATGGCGGGAGAACTTCTTTTCTATTCCCTCAGCCTCGGAAATCTTCTGCAGACGGGGAGGGATCTCAATGATGTCGCGCAAGTCATGGCTGTAATGCTGTTGATAATGTCAATAGGCGCCGCCGTGGATCTGCTCGTTTTTACTCCTATCCTTGCAAAAACAAGGCGCAAGTGGGGGCTATGATTATGAAAAAGATAATAGAAGAATTTCCTAAAATACCGCCTTCTTGGACCATATAGGGAAAATACATATCTTGGATTTGTTTCAATCGGGGTCGGAGTCGCTATCGGAATCGATGCATGGGAATAATATTCGATCCCGACCCTGAGACCGACCTGTCTGCGTTCTCGCACAGGCAGATAAATCCCAAGAACAGCATTTTGTCCGGGGTTATGGAAAGGCTTTGATTTCAATGGTTGAATTCCTGTAAAATGCGAGTAGCTTCTATCGCGCGTTCTGCTGACTATTCAGGCGGTTTAACAACAAATGAGGAGGCGGTGGCAAAATGGAGACATCCTTCGAGTATGGCAGGGTTTTGCTCAAGCTCAGCGGCGAGTCGCTCAAGGGAAGCTCGAACGACAGCCCGTATTGCGGCGACACGATCAAGCTTCTGGTCGAGGAGCTTGGCGCTCTAATTGACTCCGGTCTGGAGCTGGGGATTGTGGTTGGCGGCGGAAACATATGGCGCGGGGCTAAGTCCTCGGACCGCTCGCTCCACCGCGCCAGCGCTGACTACATGGGAATGATCGCGACAGTAATGAACTCCATCTACCTGAGAGACGCATTCAACTCCTGCGGCTTTTCCGCCGTGGTTCAGAGCGCAATTCCGATGGATTCAATAGTGTCCCCCTTCAACGGACCTGAGGCGTCGAGGGCGCTCGACGAGGGAAAGCTTGTCATTTTTGCCGGCGGAACCGGGCATCCATATTTCACGACGGACACATGCGCGGCGTTGAGAGCCGTCGAAATCGGGGCGTCGGCATTGCTGAAAGCCACGAAAGTTGACGGAGTCTATTCTTCGGATCCGCACAAAAATCCATCGGCGAAGCGTTTTGAAAAGCTCAGTTACGATGAAGCGCTTGCGGGCAGATACGAGGTGATGGACATGACGGCCTTCTCCATATGCCGAGACAATAAAGTCCCAATCGTTGTCTTCAATTTTTCAAAGCACGGTGGAATGGAAAAAATTCTTTCCGGAGACATGTCAATAGGCACCTTGGTGTCCTGAATCCCTTCTCTTTCCTGAAAAAGTGATGGAAAATATTAAAAAGAGTCATTGATTTTACGAAGACAAAGGCAAGAATCGTCACTTTTTTAATCAAGAGAAACCTGCTCAGGGAGCCTCCTGACGGATGGCTTGACATTGCGAAAGATAATGGCGAGATGAAAGAGCCGCACCCCGGAAAAAAGGATGTCCTCCTTTCCCGCACCCGTGCACTGACGACAAACCTGTCGTAGTAGCCCTGCATCTTGCCGAACGGACTCCTGACGCAGCGGCATACTTGACTCAGATGAAACTGCCATTGGAGTTCACGGTCTTTAGCGAGTTCTTTTTGGCAGTTTAATTTTGGAAATACTCGGTCTCCGAAGTCGGTCGCTGAATACTTGCCCCTAAAAAATATATAGCTGAGGATAAAGCACATGAAATTATCTCTCACAAAAGCTGAGATTGGGGAGGGCGAGTGCAAAAAAAGATATTGGGATTATTGCGCGCCCATGCTGAAATGCTGGGCGACTTCCTGCGCTGAAAGCTCGTCGCCGTAGATCGCGACTTCGTCAATGTAGCCGTGAAAATATTCTCCGCCAGGACTTCCCAAAGAATCCGTCGGATATGTCCCAAGGCTGATTTTGCAGGGGACTCCATCCTGCGGAGAATCGGTGGTGCTTGCCACTTCAGCGCCATCGAGATAGAGTTTGTTTGTCGTTCCGTTGAAGGTGTAAACTCCGTGATGCCATTTCCCATTTTCCGCATTTTTCGAGGGAGAAAGCAGTTCTCCGCCGCCGGAAGCCCAGACCCTGAGCCTGCCGCTCCGGAAGCCGCACTGCGTCGCGGAGCCAGAACAGTTTGAAAGCGTTACAATGTTGCTTGTGCCGGAAATTAGAGGCACCTTGAACCAGAATTCGATACTGAGAGCAGATGTCAAGTTCGGAAATCCGCTTGAGTCCGCGTTTACATAGTGGCTCCCTGCAAAGTAAAGAGATCTTTTTCCCGGCCATCGCCCCCTCTGCCAAAGAGGCGAGCTGATGCTTCCATTGTAGGAATCCGGCTTGTAGTCCTTGTTATTGCTCAGATATGCGGAAACTGCCTTGTTTGTGAGCGTTCTTGATTCGTCGTCCTGAAAATCGTAGTAGGTTAAAACTCTGGAGTCGGTGCGCAAGTTGTTCTTGTATCCGTTCCATCTTCCGAATTTTGCCTGATTTCTCGCCTGGGAGAGAGCAGGCAGAAGCATCGAGGATAAAATCGCGATTATCGCGATGGTGACTAGAAGTTCAATGAGGGTAAATCCGTGTCTTTCCTCCACGCGCATTTTATACTCCTTTCTTTTAACAAGTTGCCCGTCAAGCCCCCACAGTTATGATAGGGAAGACGGATCCTGCCGAAAGCAAAGCCGCTCAAAGACTGAGGTAACCTCTAGCACGAATCTATGGAGAAGTCAATTTGAAATGAAAAAAAAGTATGATTTACATTGCGCCACATTGATTTTTTCCTTAAATAATGCTATAGTTCTGGTGTTTTCTTGTTTTGTGTCCGCTTTTTCATAGCGGCGCAAGGGGATAAAAACTTAAAAAAAGGAGAGGCGGGGATGAAAAAAATGATTTTGGCGGCGGCGATTGCGTCGTTTTTTGGCTTGGGAGTTCAGGCGGCAAGGATTGATCTGGGAAGCACTGATGCAAAGCTTGCTCCCGGAACAAACACCGTTGGCACTCTCAGCAATGCAACCTGGAATTCCGACCCGGAAAAAAATGCTAAATATCTCATTTTTAATGCTGGGGAAGCTTTGCCTGAATGGCAGGAAGCAGAATTTTCATTCAAGCCTGACAAGGACGGAGAGGTCACGTTCAATCTTCTTGGACCCTGGAAAAAATCCTCCACGGGCGAAGGTCTTGACCCAGTCTGGGTTGTCTACGACGACATCACAGTGACAGGTTCTACGATTAAAAATGGGACATTCGACACTGGAATGGAGTCCTGGAACAAGACGGTCAAAGGCGGCGACCTGGGGATTCAGCCAGAGCACATCCTCGCCACGGGCCACAGCAAGCCTGGAAGCGTGAAATGCTGGCACGACGGAGGCTTGGCACAGAAGATCCCGGTCAAAATGGGACAGACGGTCACTGTCAAATTCTGGTACAAGTCAGAGAAGTAAGATTCCTGACAGGCCGGGTTGAAAAATGAGAATCCCGTAATTTTCGGATTGCGGGATTTTTTTTCAAATTGACTTTATGTCAAGCAGAACAGCTATAATTGATAAAAATAAAGCAATAGTGGCTTTGCATTTAATCAGAGGTGGGGAAATTCCCCGATGCTTGCATCGCGGTAGTTCATTGTATTTGGGAAATGACCAAAAGAAAATTTTAGCAGAGCTTCCTGCCATGATTGGGCAGGCGCAAAGATAGATGCGTATGGGCAGGAAATTCCCCGCCTCTGATTCCGAGCTTAAAGAGAAATCGCAATGGGAATGAAAAATTGAGCACAGAAGCGGTTCCCGGCACT
>DYRX01000241.1:1548-6683 GCA_020718525.1 Victivallis vadensis | reverse complement strand
CCAATTCCATTGTTTTTATCTATGAAAAACAATGGGCAAGTTTCAAGGCGGACAATATTTTTCTTTACTTCGTGTCTTGCAATCGCAATGCTATTTGCGGACAATCTCTATTCCAGAGATTAGCGGAGGCATTTTAGAATCCGATTTGAACTTGAGGTTAATCTTTCCGCTTGAGGACTTTATATCCTTGAAGACTGCGCAGAATCCTGAGAGAGCTTTTCCGGTCCGCGCAAGCACGTCAAAATTGCTCAGGATTTCCCTTTCATTCAATATGACAGTGAAAATTCTGTCGCCCTTCCTGCAATCAAGCTCAGGCTCCGAGAAGAAAAGGCGGACATCGTAGCTTCCCTCCCCTTCCATGTCAATTGAAAGCGAGTCCATGCCAATGATGCCAGACGCTGTAATCCATGGATGGCTTCCGTCGGAAAGAAGGGAATGTTGGAGATAGGTTGTAACGCCGGACGGCTTTACCGAGACTTTGATTTTTGGCTGTGGAACGCCACGGGTCGGAAAATTTATCCATAGGACGCCATTCTCGGCGAGGCGGCATCCTGGCACTCCGAAATTGACGCCCAATCTGTCTATGTCCCTGTCATCCGGGAGAGTATCTGAAACATATGACCATAGTTCATTCTCTGGTTTGGAGATGAATGAAACAGAAGATTGGTTCTGGTAACTGCATGTGCAGGTCCGAGTGTAGTCTGGAGCGCTTAAAACTCCGTCGGCAACGATCAGATTTGAAGAGCATCCAGATTTGAAGCCGCCAAGATTCGACGTCCCTGCGCCGTTGATATCGAGGAACCCTGCCGCGCCTGAGCGGAAGCTGACGAGATTTGTCGAGGCAATAGCTGTTCCACAGCCGTAGGCTCTGGAGTATTCCCATGGGATTTGCGCATCACAGAGCGGATTTTTTTTCAGAAGATCCTTGCCGTCCGAGTACTTTATGGCGAAGCCCGTGTTGTCGAGCTTCCCCGATTTTGCCTGCGTTATTATCATCTCAGGATGAAGTATAGGCGGACCTTCATAGTCCCGCGAAATTGTCCATAGAAGGGATCCGTCGGAACTTTTTCGAGCCGCCATGTAATTTTTCGTCTCGTCAATGGCACGGTCCCTTGAACTGCTTCCAGCTTCAAGCAAAATCTTCTTTTCCTCCGAACATGCCAGCCAAGTTCCGCGGATATCTCTGCGCTCCTCCCAGACAATCTTTCCAGTGCCAGCATCGAGACAATACAGCACTGGCTCGGCGGCAAGCTCAATGCCGCTCTTTTTAATGTATTCAAGCCTTTCCGGACTGCTTCCATCAATGCAGAATATCTTCCCGTCCCCGGCGCAGACGCTGTTGTGACGAAATTCAATCCCGGCTTTTCTGGTCCAGAGAATTTTTCCTTCCAGATTCATCACCACGATGAAACGGCTTGCGGACGCATAGTCGGCATTTACAACTGCCTTCTTCTCCCTGGGGAAAAATCTGAAGCGATCCGTCTTTCCAAAGACAGGATTTGCCTGGAGAGCATGACAGATATTGGCACCGCCGTGGCGACAATGACCTTTCCAGATACGCAGGCAAAGCCCCATTTGGCTTTCTCAAATCCATCCAGCGCAGGCGGAGTCAGCTCCTTGATAGTTGAACCGTCGGATGAATCCAGAAGAAGGATTTTATCCGGCATAACTGCATATATTCTGTCGGGCAAGGACACATAGTTGCTCCCGATCTCATTGGCTCCGGGATGATGATCGGTGTTGTCGAAGTAAATGCCTATCCCGGGAATTTCCTTTTGCCAGAGGAGGCGCCCGGTATAGACATCCATTGCGCGGAGCATGTCCGTGCCTTCGATGAAAATCCTGCCGCCTGCAACCTGCGGAGAAGGACCGTGCCCGTGGCGAGGCAGGACATCATCGTTGGAGGGACCACCGAACCATAGGACGCCAAAAGGCGCTTTGACGCCTGAATCTGCGGAACATAGGCACTGAGATGCATCCTTGCTCTGATGAGTCCAGGAATCCGCCCCCTCCAAGCTTCCCTTTCTGAAAGTTCCTTTTCCCGAAGCTGGGGACAATGCCGCTCCTCCATATGGACGCAGGATGTCAATATATCTGGTGCTGTCCTTTTCTCCCATATTCTCAGAGCTTGCGAGATTCGCAAAATATTTCGGCAGTTTCTTCGACATGTTCAGCACTGTGATTCTTGATCCAAGAAGACCTGCCGCATCCATCTCGCGCCGCAGTGCGTCTGCCTTTGAGCGGTCTTCCTCATATACGACAAGATGCATGCTGGATTTTTTCAGCAAAGCCCTTGTGAGATTTCCGGAATAGACTCCGTCAATGAAAGCAAAACCTTCATACCCGGAAATTTTCAGGAGTCGCTCCGCCTTTTCTTGCCATTCATCGGAAGGGCTTGCCAGAGGACTTATTTCTGCTTTTATAGCTGTCGGGGAATTTTTAGTTTCTGCAAAGCAGAGGAGTCTGCCATCCATCGTGGAGACAAAAAGCTTGGAATCTGCGACAATTGCGTCAAATATCTCTGCCCCGTCAATTTTATATTTCCATCTTATGGCGCCTGTGGAGGCGTCTATCGCGGCGACACTGCCATCGTCGAGCTGTCCGTATATCTTTGATCCGGACTTGACAAATAGCGATTTTATCCTGGATTCGCCACCATTGGAAATTTCAGCCAGCTCTGCTTTTTTTTCCTCTTTGCCGTCCTTGCCTGGAAAAAAATATATTCTGGGCGGAAATGAGAAGACCCCAAGCTTGCCTCCGGATGCCGAGAATACCTTGTCCTCAGTGAATATGGACTGCTCCGGCACCTTGCACTCGCCTTCTCCATCTTTCGAGTCGAATATTATGCCGCCGCATATGAAATGATAACCGCTCAGCACTGTATGGAAGGCTCCGTCTGACTTGGAAAATTTTCTGCTGGACACATTGAAATAGAGGAGTTTCCCTGTCTTGCGGTCAAGGCAGGCTGGAACTGTCCTGCCACCAGATACAAAAAGATGCTTTTCATCAGCCGAGAGATAGCCCTGCGGTGCGATGCCGGCAAAAGACGGGGCGTAATGCTGCTGCTCCGTCCACAATGAGCCGCTTCCGCTGTTGATCCATACGGGATTGCCGCTCTCGGCATCGATCGCATATATGAAGATTCCAGCAAAAGGCCATATTCCGGCGCTGAAATAGACAGTGTCCTCGAAAAGCACAGGCGCACCTCTGGCTGGCCAGGCGCTTATCATTCTCCCGTTCCCGATCAGCAGATCGTCGGCAGGCGCAGCTCTGAATTTCCAAAGCAAAATGCCGTCGGACGCATTCAGGCAGTATAGGTAGCCGTCATCGGAGACGAAAAACAATTTTCCCCCGGAAACGGCAGGCGCAAACCTGACTGGGGCATCGGCGTAGAATCTCCATTTTTCAGATCCGTCTTCCGTGCTGTAGGCAGTCATCGAGCAGGAAGAACTCGATCCCAGAAAAATCAGTTTCCCCGAAACGACAGGACTATAAGATGCGTCAAACTGCAGTTTGTGCTGGCTTTTAGGCCAGGCGGGCATCGGCGGAGAAGCCTTCAGCTCCTAGAGGAGGGAGAGGCTGTCTGAAATTTCCTCCGGTCCAGTCCCTGTTCTTGCAGGGTCTCTTCGCCACATGGGCCAATCGTCTGAAATCAGCTCCAGAGCCAAAATAAACAGAGCGGCGAATTTAAATATATTTTTCAGCATAAGCATTCCTGGCATAGATTTTAACCGTTGCATGGGATATTACTTCTTGCATAAAGATTTGCAACCGTCCTCGTGCTAAACAGCAAAAGTTTCAAATTTCAGACATCTGAATGCGCATATCGAGATATGTAAATGACGAATGCCCCCGAAAGTGATAATCTGCCGCCGCGCCCCGGATGGTCGCCAGTCTTTTAGCCGCTTTCCAGCCATTCAGTCGTTACATGTCTCGACATGCTCCTCCTTCATGTCAGAAAAATCAGCTCAATATCCTTGGCGGCAAATGTCAAGGTTATTTCGCAAGAGTCCCTAACGGTTAACTGACAAATTTCTCCCCTTCAATATTCATCATTGAAATTCAGTATTCAATATTTTTTCATCAGCAATCCATGCTAATGTTATCCCAGCCTTCCTGGGATTCGGATTCCCCTGACATGGCGCCTGAAAGTTTTCAGACTTACTTTTTTCGCAGACACATGTTCGTTTAGAATGAAAGGATTAGAATGAGAAAAGAACTTTATCTCGAACGGCACCCGGAGAACCCCATAATTTCTCCGTCAATGATGGACGGCGCTGACGCGATGATGAACGGATGCCCCTTTGTTCATGATGGGAAGATCAAGATTCTCCAGCCGATCATCTTTTCCGGCAGGGAGTTTCCTCAAATGCACATTTGCGAAAGCGATGACGGAGTCCATTTTAAAATAAATGAAAAGCCATTTATCAAGTTCGAGAAAAATCCCGAGAGTCCGCTTTTCCATCTGGACAGGTGGCTGATTGATCCAAGGATCACACAGATCGGGGACGACTACTACATCATGCGCCCCGGCGACAGCTATCTTGGGACAGTTGCAATTCTAGGCAAGACCAATGACTGGATCAAATACGAGCACATAGAAGTAATATCTCTGCCCATGAACAGGGTTCCATGTCTTTTTCCAGCCAAGTTTGGCGGAGAATTTCTCAGGATTGATCGTCCGTCAGGCAGGAACGAGGGGAATCTATGGCTTTCGCGCTCCCCGGATTTGATCTACTGGGGCAGGCACAGGCATCTGCTCAATCCCTGGACGCACTGGGGAAGGAAGAAGATTGGTCCCTGTGTCCCGATAAAAACTGATGAAGGCTGGCTTGTGCTAGTCCACGGCGTCAACGACTCCTGCGCAGGCTCAAGATACTGCCTGACTGCCATTTTGCTTGATCTGGAAAAGCCGGAAAAGATCATAGGGATGATGAAGAGCTCCATTCTTTCTCCTGAACGCGACTACGAATTCATCGGGCATGTCCCGAATGTCGTTTTTGCCTGCGCCGCAATCCCGGATTTCGGTAAAGACGAGCTGAAACTCTACTACGGCGCGACCGACACCTGCATGTGCCTCGCCACAGGCTCGCTGTCGAGGATCATCGGGGCCTGCAAAAAATCAGAATGACGCA
>DYRX01000241.1:0-1448 GCA_020718525.1 Victivallis vadensis | reverse complement strand
CTTAAAGAGTTCCTCCTGCAAAACAAATTTGCTCTTTTCATCGTCCTCTTCTTTTTGGTCTTTGCAATCTTGTGGGGCGCGCTCTTCCTCTCCGCCAATCGGAAATTAGAAGATTTGAAGTGCGAAATCCGCAAAAAGGGGCTTCCCGCCTCCCCGCTTGAGCTTGACCGCTGGTACATCGAGGCAATTCCAGGACAGAATTCCGCTGATCTCTACAGGGACGCATTCGCGGCAATGAAAAGCGCGGAAGATTCCGTCCCAATATGCGGTTTGGGCTCCATGCCACCCAACGACGAGAAAATGTCAGACGAGCTCTTGACTGTCTCCTCGAAGCATCTTGAAGAAAATGCAAAGTGTCTGGAACTACTGCTTCAGGCATGCCAGATGAGATCGTGCAGATTTCCCGCCTCCCTAGACAAGGGACCTGGCACTCTTCTACCGCATGTCTCATCAGTGCGGGGTGCATCCCGCCTACTCTCTCTTTCCGCTACGGTAGAAGCGGAACGCGGCAATCTTGAAAAATCTGCAAATTCCATGTATGCTGTCCTATCCAATTCGGCCTGCCTGAACGAGGAGCCGATGATGATTTCCTTCCTTGTCAAAATCGCCTGCGATTCGATTGCGATCACAACTCTGAACAGATGTATGTCCAGGGCAGATTACGACGATCAGACTCTTGCGAATTTCGCAAAGCTCATCACTCTCTCCATTTCTGACAACAGAAGATCCTTTGAAAGAGGAATTTATGGAGATTGGGCATGCTTATCCGAGTTTTCTTATTACGATGCAGGCGTCAGTCATTTCACAGAACTGCCCGAATCCCTAAGCGCGTTTGCCAAGTTTCTTCATCGGTCAAGCGGTTTTGACGCACTTGATAAAATCCGCGACTGGCATTTTCGCGAAGGGATCGTAAAGCTAGGTCTTGCGCCATATGACAAAAAAGCCATTGACGCTTTCGAGTCACGCATTATTGGAAAACACCGATACTTGAATAGGTTTTTGTATCCGGCATCATCCTATTCGGTGTCCACATATCTTATTCGCCATAAGACAAGATTTGAAGCGCAGGCGACTGTTGCTCTCGTTTCCCTAGCTGTTCGTCGTTTTCACTTGAAACACGGCAAATTGCCCGAGACGCTGAGCGAACTTGTTCCTGAATTTCTAGATTCCCTGCCCAGCGATCCTTTTGACGGAGCTCCGCTGAGGTACAAAAAGGGAATTATAAAGCTTAAAAAAGAGCAAAAGAAGGAAAATGGGACGAACGAGCTGGAATACGAAGCAAATGGATACATTGTCTACAGCGTGGGGGAGAATCTGACCGACGACGGGGCAAGCAACGCCGGATCGCAAAAATCCTACAACCGCGGCGACATCTGCTTCCCTGTGATATTGGATCAAAAATAGTTGCAAATCATCCTGTCGAAGAACGGTACAGTCCTCCCACAATT
>DYRX01000240.1 GCA_020718525.1 Victivallis vadensis | reverse complement strand
CTACAGGACGCAATGGCTTCCATTTCCCTGTCCTGGGGTTGAAAAACCCCAGGCTGTATCACATAGCCGCGTTACGGCTAAAAAAAGCAAAAAAGTGCCACTGAAAAATCACAGAGCTTCGGATCTCTGCTGTTCGAGACACTTGCATTTAGGAACCAATTGAAACTGGCTTTTAGTGGATATTTTCTACTTCAGCTCGGCATTCGCGAATTTTCTTTTCATCTGTTCTGGCAGAGAATTTCTAGGATCCTTTGTCTGGGCTTGTCCCTGCGGGGGAGCGTCCGCGCATATGACTGCGACCCTGATATCATTGAGACCTGCGCCATCAAATGAAAAATATTTTGCTGGCCTCACGCATGTCAAGTCAGATTCTTTCGAGACATGGAAGCTTTCTCCGCTCCGGTCTAATATTTCAAAATGTTCATCACATTTCCCTGAATTATGCGGCAATTTGGCTCTGCTGATCATGAGCAAAGGGCGCCCGAAGACATAGAGCGCAATCGGGACGCTTGAAGCGGCGCAAAGATCGCGGAGCTTTTCATCGTCAGCCTCTATTGATGCCGTCGCGTGGAGGCATCCTTTTTCGACTAGAAAAGCCGCCGCCATGGAGTTGAGAACCATGAGACCAATGCCTCCTAGGATTTCTGCGCCAGAGACTTTTGCAATTTTCCATCCGTCCCATGAGTTTGCCTCGATCTGAATTCCGTTTTGAGCGCAGATCCGCGCAATCTCGGAAAGGTTATCAACTGACGATTCATAAATAACTGGCGGAAATGCGACGGCGCATTTTGTTGAATCGTCATTGGCAGGCGAGGAGAGATTTTCCAAGGATGGATTTTCTATCAGCGCAGTGCATTCCCTGCTATTTTTGCGGAACTCGCAGAATTTGTCCCAGTCCTTGAAGCGGATCAGATTCGGGGCGTCCGAGACAGATTTTAGATTGTCCGCAGAGTAACCGTGTGAATGCGCCTCGATCATTTCCTGAAGTTCAGGTCGTATTTTAATCTTCGGATGCCCTGTGGATTTTTTTGAGATTGAGTGCATGAATTTTCCAAGCCCTTCCAGGATTTGTTTCACTGCGCCGGATGGCAGTTTCAGATCTGGAGACGGACTTGTGAGTTCGACAGGGGGGTATCCTTGAAATTTCTTCAGCCTAAGTCCCTCCGCGATATCCGTGAAATCTTTCAATCTTCGTTCGTCTGATTTTCCTGCGGAAATTTGAATTTGATCTGAAAAGGATCCGCATTTGAATGCACAGTGAAAGGCATCTTTGATTTTTTCCACACTAATTTCAATGCTTGTCGGTCTGGAATCAGGCGGCAGAAGCGCTTCCTGCGAACATGAGCCTGGTCTTGCCGAATCTCCAGTGAGTTCATCCAGTTTATTTTCAAAATAACCTTGCGTCAAGCTTCTACCGGCGTAGGATGCAAGCTCCGCTAGAGCGTCCAAATTTTGCGACTTGTCTTTTCCGTCAAGGGCGTCTCTGTAGAAGGCGACTGTCTTCGCAACCCATTCCGCATTTTTCAGTCTGCCCTCTATTTTGAGCGATGCTGCTCCGGATCTTATTATCTCAGGTATTTTTTCGATGAGGCAGAGGTCTCTCATGGAAAAGAGTCGTTCGTCGGAAGCAGACGCCCGCCAGTTGAATCTGCATGGGCTGGCGCAAAGTCCCCTATTGCCGCTTCTCCCCCCGAGCCAGCTCGAAAGGAGACAGCGCCCCGAAACGGAAAAGCAGAGAGCGCCCTGTATGAAAATTTCAGTTTCGATGCCTGGGACTGAGGATGCGGATCTTATTTCCTCCAAGCTGAGCTCCCTAGGAAGAACCACTCTTTTGAATCCAAAATCGCGGACGGCGGCGACTCCCATGCTCGAACTTATGCCTGCCTGGGTGCTCAGATGAAATTGCAGAGACGGGAAAAATGGAATCATCTTGAAAATTGCCGGGTCTTTGACGATTACGGCATCAACAGAATTTTCAGCCGCCAGCTCAAGATATTTGGCGCAAAGCCTGATTTCCCTCTGAGCAATGTCCGTGTTGATTGCTAGATAGGCTTTCGTCCCCTTCTGATGCGCCAGACGGACAGCGTCGGCAAGTTCTCCGTGGGCAATGTTTGCCGCGCCTCTTCTGGCGTTCAATTCCGAAAGACCGAAATAGACGGCGTCTGCGCCGGCGTCAATCGCGGCGACAAGGGTTTCAATACTGCCGGCTGGCGCAAGAAGCTCCATGGATGAATTTCCCGACCTTGCTTAATCTTTAGAGGGCTAAAAGCCTGCACAATACTTTGCATAATTGCGCCTGTCAAATCAAAAAGTGGAAGTTCAGTCTTCTGAATCCGCATAGATATTTTTCAGCAAAGAATTTCACTGATTCCAAAGATACCAGAACCTCTTCATGGAGATCTGGTTTCCAGTGAATCCCTCCCACCATGTCATTTTCTTGTTACCTTCGGCATGCCCGTCCGAGCAGACGCCATTGATTATCATGCGATGCCTGTCGTAGCCGTTTGTTCCGATCGTGTCGGGACCTTCCATGGCGGTTCTTCCCGACGAGTCTCCCCCTGGCCAGCAGTTTTTATTGATGTCAAAGACCAAAATAATTTTGGACATGTCTCTGAATTCGGATGCTTTTAGCTGGGCATATCTTCTAGAACCGGCTTCGCGACTTCCTTTGCTGTAAGCCCCATCTGCCCATTCCGGCTCCTCTTCGCCGTAGCCCAATGGAGCCTTTGGAAATGTGACATGATTCATGTCGTAGCTTGGAATTTTATCCCCGTACTGCTCAGAGTACGAATCAGAAGGACAATGCAGAAGCTCCCATTTTCTGATGTAGTCCTGGCAGGTGTAGCTCCAAGTCCAATAATAGGGAAAACCCCAGGTTGCCCCATTGTACTTTCCTGGCCACGCCGCCTCATCGAAGGAGCGGGCCCAGTCGCACATGTTGTTTCCGCAATATGCAAATACTTAATAATCCGCAAGATACAAATGTTGAGCCGCCCCAATCTGCTTAAGGTTGCTCATGCACGACAATGACTTTGCCTGTTCCTTGGCATTTTTAAGAGCAGGCAATATCATCGCCAGCAAAATGGAAATGATCGCAATTACCACGAGGAGTTCAATGAGCGTGAAGGATTTCTTTTTCATGACGACTCCCTTTCGAGCAGTTTTACTTGAGTGACTGTATGCATTGATCCAGTTTCTTTTTGCCGTATGGAAAGCTCAAATGCCCTTGCCCCGAGTAAATTCTTGTCGAAACCGATACTGCTCAGGGCGGGACTGGCCATTCTTGAGGCGTAGATGTCGTCAAAACCGATAATTTTGACGTCTTCCGGTATTCTGACGCCTTTTTTTCTGAGGACTCTTATTGCGGCAAGAGCCATGGAATCATTGCCTGCAAAGATTGCGTCAAAGTAGACGCCTTTCCGGGCAATCAGGGCGGAAAATTTCTTTTCAGCGTATTCGAACCAGTATCTCCCGTAGAAAATCATGGATTTGTCGAAAGGCAGTCCGGCGGCGACAATCGTGTCGGCATAGCCTTTCAGGCGCATTTCCGCAGTGCGCACATGCTGATCGCCGTGAGCCATGTGCAAAATTCTTTTGGCACCCCTCGAAATCAAGTGCGAAACTGCCTGCTTTGCTCCCTCATAATTGTCAATGTTGACAGACGGGATCTCATTGCAAAAATTGTCAAGGACAACGACTCTGAGTCCGGTCTCTGCAAGTTTTGTCAGATAATTTTCTGGCACATTTCCGACCACGATGACCGCGTCGCACTCCTTGCGCCTTATTTGTTCCGGCAATTCCGTGGAACCAAATCCTGCGTCGTGGAAAAGCAGTTTGTATGCATTTTCAGACGCTTTTTCCTGGATACCTGCTATGATTTCGCAGTAGAACGGGTTGAAGAGGCGGTTAAGTACATCTGTTCCTCCGCTAACAAGTATGCTTGATAGTTTTCTGTCGGGAATGAAGGGATGCGCTACATAAGTGCCGCTCGCATTGCGCCTTACCACAATCTTGCGTTCCAGCATTTCATTCAGCGCATGCCTTGCCGTCATTGGACTTACGGAGAATCGCCTGGCAATCTCGTTCTCGGAGAAGAACTTGCTGTGCGGAGGGATGCCTAGCTTCTTGATTTCATCGCCAAGCTCCCGGCATATAGAAAGATATTTCGGCTCCTTTTCAGCGCCCGAAACGCGACTTGTAACATGACTGCGCATCGTTTACTCCGGAACTGAGAAATGACAAACTGGAAAGATGCCCCTAGACGTATGCCTCTAATTGTACTACTATATAGCAGTTTTGTCAAGATATTCCCATGATTATTTTTGAGATTTCTTCGGAGCTTCGCCAAGACTTTCCTCCAAAATAAAGGGACATTTTATCAAATGAGGAAAAGCAATTTCTACTCGCAACGCATCCACTTCTTCAGAATTCTGTAAGGTGCGGGGGTGAGAATCATATATGCCTAGATATGGAATGGCATAAGAAGACCTTCAGAGATCCGAAGCTCTGTGATTTTCAGTGGCACTATTTTGCTTTTTTTAGCCGCAACGCGGCTATGTGATATAGCCTGGGGTTTTTCAACCCCAGGACGGGAAATGGAAGCCATTGGTAAATATTCACTGAACTACGTCGTTCAGTGAATCTTTACATCTAATAAAATGCGAAATCAGAAATTTTTCATTGAAGAATGGCAGAAAAGGAGTGTTCTCTCGATTTTTCTGAAATTTTATAGAAAAATAATCACATAAAAAGCGATTTCGCATTTTATTTTAGTACGGATTCAGTAAACGAACGTAGTTTACTGAATACGTACAGCCATTGGATCCTGTAGGGACGGTGCGGGGGAAACAGCGTGCCTTCAGCACGCATGATCCTGTCTTACGATGGATTCCTATGGTTGAAACCATAGGCTAGGTCCCTCCGCCACTCTGCGGCTAAAAAGGTGCCACTTTCATTTTCACATGTCAAATCGGATAAGGAGCAAGGATAAAATATTGTTATTCGCTGATTAAAAAGAAGATACGCTTAAATTTTGCATTTTTTAACGATGTCGCGGATTCAAACGTCTGAGATTATGACTTTGAATTTGATCCTCTTGCCAATCCCAAGAAAAGATGCAGCTGGCCGATTAGATACAAGGGTATGTTCAATAGACCGTTGTTACATTGCAAATTCAGCATGGAAAATCTCAACGCCAGAGCAGAATGATACTTGTCACGGTATAGTTTCAGGCTCTTACTCTTGACATTGAGCCCTGATTTAACCTCGACAGGATATAAATCGTCCTGATATGGCAGGACAAAATCAATCTCCGCAGTATTTCCGCTCGTCCAGTAAAAGAGGTCAGAGTTCTGAATTGTGCGCAATTCCTGCAAGACAAAATTCTCGGCAAGCCGCCCCTTGAATTCACCAAAGATATCAGGTTCCAGATGAATCGTTGATGCCGGTACTTGCGCCATCTGCCGGAGAAGTCCGGTGTCGGCAAGATATAATTTGAAAAACTTTGGATTCATATATGCGGATGGAGGAATCCCTGGACGTTCAATGCGATTCACCCTGTAAACCAATCCTGCCTCATTCAGCCAGCGGAGCGAATCCTCCAAATCACGTGCGCGAGCTCCAGTCTTGACCTCTCCATACATGAATTTGCCGTTCTCCCGTGCAAGTTGGCCAGGAATTGATTTCCAGAGCAGAAACAGTTTAGGGACATCGGCTTTAGGTGCATGTTTGGCGAAGTCAAGCTCGTATGACTGCAGGATTTCCTTCTGAACGGCTTCCGACTCCTGGTAATCTTTTGTGGCCAGCCATGTTGCAACGACTTCCGGCATGCCTCCAATAATCAGATAATTGCGGAAATGCCGTTCAAGCCGTTCGGCGATCGCCTCTGGCAATCGAGAAATGCTCGAAATATGGCTTAGATATTCATTAATTTCAGCGTCCTGCGCCGAAAGGAATTCCGAAAAAGAAAGCGGGTGCAAGTCCAAGAAATTGACCTTACCCACAGGAAAACTTTTCTGGCTGGAAAGTGTAATGCCGAGGAGGGAACCAGCCGCGGCGACATGGTAGTCCGGAGCTTGTTCACAGAAGTATTTCAGGCCGTTAAGAGCTTCGGGGCTTTCCTGGATTTCATCAAAAATGATCAAAGAACTGCCCGGCATGATTTTCTGTCCATGCAGGGCGCTCAAACCATTCAATATGCTGTTAACATCCACTTCTCCAGAAAACAATCCCTTGAGACGAGGCTGGCTTTCGAAGTTGAAATAGGCAGTGCCATTATAGTGCAGACGCCCAAACTCCTTCATCAGCCACGTCTTGCCGCTCTGTCTTACCCCACGCATTAGCAATGGTTTACGGCGTGATGAATTTTTCCATTTCAAAAGCTCTGACATCAATTGTCGCTGCATAGTCCATCCTCTTTTTGAATCTATGTCGGCATTTGCAGGCAGGAATGCCTGGTCCGCATCTTTTTAATTTGATGCCTAATTTGATGAAAAACAAGGCGAAAACACCATGTTTATGCCATAAATGTGTAAAATGATAGCATTATTCATATGTAAAATGTGCTTGACTGCGTCCTGCGGGTGCGGACTTGCTATTCCGGATAAGCGCTTTGTGGCTCTGCCTGCCACTTATAGTTCGAAGAACGGCGGGGGAAGGAATCGTTTCCAGTTTACAGTTTTACGGTTTACAGTCAGAGAAAAATCGGAA
>DYRX01000026.1:3720-24111 GCA_020718525.1 Victivallis vadensis | reverse complement strand
AGGGGCGGAATTCCAATTAGTTGAGGATAAATCACATGAAATATTCTCTCACAAATGCACAAAGGAAGAATGAAACTTGCCGAAAATAAATTCACAATTTGAATTTATCAAGATGAAAAACTATAGCAAATCCGATCTAGATCAAGCCCCAGAATTGCGGCGGCATTCTTGCAGAATATTTTTTCCCTCTCAGTGTCCGTCAGCGGCAGATTCATGATCAAATCCACTGACACTTTCTGCGACTGCCATGGGGAGTCCGAACCAAAGATGACCTTGTCCGCACCATGCTCGCCAATGATTTCGGCGATTTTTCCCGCCTCAAGAAAATCTGCGGTAAGGGAGCAGTCTATGTATATGGAACTTCCGAGAATGTCCCCGATTTCATCCCACATGCGCCATCCGCCCATATGCGCGAGTATGAGACGGAGAGAGGGGAAGCGGCCGATGATTTCTGCGAATTTCGCAGGCTCCGCGTTGAAAGGTGCTTCGAAGGCGATGTCTTCGCCTGCATGGAAAAGTATGAAAAGTCCCAGCTCCTCGCATTTGGCGCAGACGGCGAGACATTCCGGCGACAATGGGTCGAATGACTGATATTCCGGATGCATTTTGACCCCCTTCAGACCCAGTTGCGCGACGCGCTCAAGAAGCTTCTCCGCGTCTGGCGCAAAGGGATGCATTGCTCCGGCGGAAAATATTGGGGCATGATTGTTCAGTGCGCATATTTCATTTACCTTCCCGACTTTTTCAGGGCTAGTCACGACCGGCAGATTCAGTGAAAAATCTATTCCGGCGTCGTGCATGCTCCTGAGAAGCCCTCCCTTTGTTCCGTCAAGGGCCGCCTTGATTCCGCATTTATTCTCAATGCTTCTTATTGTATCCGCCGCAATCTTGTCTGGAAAATAATGAGTGTGGAAATCAAAAATTTTCATTTGCGCCCAGCTTTCATTTCTGTTATTCGTACCAGAGCCACTTGCAAGAGTCATAAACCGAGCCGTTGCAGAAGCAATTGGCTCAGCAGATATGAATTATTGCACGTTTGCAAAAATCAGTTTGCAATCTATACTTCACCCGCGTCCAAGGCAAATCCCGACTTGCTTAAAATCAAATCAAAGAAACGGAGCGGAAGATGAGTTCGAAAAAGAAGATTATTCTTGTGGTACTAGGCGTTTTGCTGGCAATTGCCATAGCATTTGTTGTCGCCGCATGCGTGATTATGGTGATGGTCTTCGACTCAAAACCCTTCGATGCAAAGCATGAAGCTCCTAACCCGGCGGATCTCGCATCTGCAGTCGGCAAGCTGACGGCTTCTTTGGGGGACGCCGACGATCCGCTCAAGTCTCTCGCATCAATCTTCTCCGGCAAAGACGCCAGAATCGAGCTCATTCCGAAGGAACTCAACGCCCTTGTCAGCTCGGGGATAGCCAGCAGAAAGGCGATGACAGGCGGAAGCGAAACCCTGCCAAACGTGAAGTTCGAGGACGCCTGCTTCAAAGTCGAATACCCAGCGAAGATGCCTTTCTCGACACCATTTGGCGACTATGTGAACATCTATGTCGAAGCCATTCCCAAGATAGAGAACAAAAATCTAACGGTGAAGATACTGAAGGCGAAGATCGGGTCTCTTTCCATCCCCGCCGACACGGTCACAGAAATAGCAAACAAGGAAATCTCCAAGAAGGACTCCGACAAAGACTACAAGCAGATGATGGAAGTCATCAAGGAAATATACGTCGAAAATGGAAATATGATCATCGTCTATGACAAAAAGGCGCTTGCCATGATGTTCATGGAGAAGGCAAACATAAGCGACATGATCCAGTGATCAGCGCATGTATTTTTCCCGGCGCTCCTTGATGAAGGTTTTTATCTCTTCGAGCTTGCGGACGCTGTCCGGACAGCTTCCGGAGATGCGCGAAAAGACGTATTCGCACTCCTCCTCGCTTGAAAAAAAAGGCATCGTCCTAAATATTTCCATGGCTTTGTCAATCTGCTTTTCAGCATTGGTCAAATCTCCGTTTTCTGAATAGATGCTTGCCATAAGCAAATGGTATTCGGCAGCAAAAGGTCGTCCGTTCTCACCAAACTCGCTTTGGATAAGATTAAGAGTTTCCTGAAGAACTTGCAAGACTTTGCCCATCTTTGTAGGCATATACTGCAAAGAAAAAAAGTCAAAAAGACGGAAACGATAATAGAGAAACTCCTTTTTATTTTCTGAATACTCGTTTTCCATGATAGAGTTTATCCGCTCGAAACTTCTATCAAAATCAGGGCTTCCGGCAACCATTTGATCGTAGCAAATATCTCGCAGGATCGGAATCGTCCTGATATCTTTGGCTCCAAAATGTTTTTCGTGTATTTTCGAGATTTTTTCACGGATTGTCTGGAGTTCCTCCATCCGGGTTTGGGGCTGAGGACAATAAGAGGTCATATCGTAAAGAAATTCGGAAATTGTCTTGCTCGGCGACAGCTCGGCCATTTTTGTGAGGGCTCGCAACGAGAGAGGGGTAACTTCCATGTATTCATAAAGATTAGCAAGACAGATCATCTCGTCCGCCGTGTATATGCTTTCCTCTCCGTAATACTTTTTTGCAATTTCGATGATTCTAATGAAAATCTTTTCGGACGCTCTTTCGTCATAGCCAAGTAGCATTGTTTCATATATAATGTTGGCGGGATGACTTTTGCCAAACTTGCTTCTTATTCCCTTGGAAACGGATGAAATGTAGCCAGATGTCTCATTCCTGGCATCGATTGAACAATCAGTAAGACCGATAATTTCTGGAACAATTGATATTGTGTTTTTGCCGAATATTTCCTGTTTCTTTTCTATAAGCGCCTTGAAGCATGCGTTTTGCTGAGTTTTGTCCAATGAGAGAAAATGCGAATTGCAGATTTGAATGCATTTGCGGAGATTTTCAAGAGAATCAGGTACACATGCCGGGATTGCAGTACCAAATTCAGAGACCATTCTTTTGATTATTTTCTCACTCTCATCATTTAAAGCAGGAAAATTACGAGCCCCGTCAATCCAAACAAAGAAATCCCCATATTCCTGGTCTGTGAAAGGGTCATGCTGTATTTTAAGACAAATTTCTTCGATTACTGCGGCGAGTTCAGCTTTGGATTCCTCGTCTAGAGCATTGCCTTGAAACAAGGAGAAAACTGCGTTTCTTTCTTTCCATAATTCATCCAAGATTTCTTCCGATCTGGGAGACTTTGCAATTGAAAGCAGTCTATGGACGAAGTCTCTCGCTCTCTCATGGTCATGGACATATACGGAGTAAAAAACGGCATTTCTGAGGAGGGGAGCTATCAATTTTGGACTATTGCCTCCGTGGATTTCTATTGCATTGGAAAGAGCTTTTTCAAGTAAATTTGCCGCCTCTATGAAGGAATCGCGCTGAGCATAAAAATCCGCACAGGCTGTAAGAATTTCTGTCCGGAGATCCGTCTTCTCCGAAAACTTGCCAAGAACTCCATCAATTTGGCGGATCGGGCAGAATTCCCAATCATTCGTAGATTCCAGGATTGTTGGAATATTCTCTGGGAATTTGCTTAGAGCGCATTTGATTGCCTTTTTTAAAAGATCTTCCTGTGATAAGGCATATGGAACGGGCGGGGAGCTAAGAAGCTCGAGATATTTTTCGTCCTGCAGTTCGGGGTTCTCATCCATTATTTTCAGATATATAAGAAAGTGATTTTCCGATTTGGGGAAATCGCGAAGCTGGGAGTAAAGCACTGAGGCACTTCTGTGCAGAAAAGCTTTTTCTGTAGGACTGCGGCTTGCGAATTTCGCAGAGGAAAGCTCTGACTCGATCTTGTCGCAAGCCTTGTCGAGGACGAAGAGATCAAGGAGAATCTCTATTTCATTTCGTGTCGCCTTCCAGGGCGTGTCCTCGGACAAGATTTCTGCTTTCAGGATGAAAAGCGGCAAGAAAAGTAGCAAGGCATAGGGAATTCTAGCGTGCGTCAGGAGGCTAGTGATGAAAATATTATTCATTGCGAGTTCTGATTCGCGTTCATTTATTGCTTGGACTTGGTAGAATTGAGTTCGGAGAAAAATTTTTCAGCGATTTTTTGGCGGTCGAAGAAATCCTCGACAAAGCGTCTGGCTTTTAGGGCGCAGTCGTTTTTTTCCGCTTCGCTTCGGGAGGTGATCGCAGTTATTGACTTCGCAAGTTCCGCCGGATTTTCCGGGGCTGAGACAAGGGCTCCGGACTTTTCTGCAATATTAGCGCCTTCTCCGCGGCCGCAAAAGACGAAAGGAACGCCGCATGCCATCAGCTCGAACATTTTGGAGGGGCGGGCTCCATCGAAGAGCGGAATATTTTTTAGAGGAACTACCGCCAGATCGAATTGGGAAAGAAGGAAAGGCATGTCATTTCTTGGGAAGGAATCTAAAAAAAGTATATTGCTCATGCCAAAGTTTTCAGCCATCGAGCGCAGATCGTTTTTTTCCGCTCCGTCCCCAAAGAAGGCAAAATGGAATTTTAGGGGATCAAGGAGACGTGCCGCGTCAATGATCTGGGAAAGGGCCTGCGATCTGCCATGGTTCCCGGCATAGCCGACAAGAATTGAATTCTGCGGAATCCCATGTTTTTTTCTGAATTCTGCGGACTTCTTCTGGGTTTTGAAAAGATCAAGGTCAACTCCGTTTGGAAAAAACAATGTTTTCGCGGACTTCGCTCTTTTGGCGATGCTGTCCGCTATTCCTTCTGTCTGACAACTGACAAGGGTGGAGCGGCGGTAGAGAAATAGCTCGAAAGATTCCAGAATATCGAAGATCAGTCCACGCTTGATCAGACCCAGTTGCAGTGCGCTCTCCGGCCAGAGGTCGCTTATGTTCATGATGAGCTTTGCGCGTTTCATGAAAGAGATTATGACGGCTGAAAATCCTAGGAAGATAGGCGGACTTTCGCAGAGCAGATAGTCTGTTTTCCCAATTCTGAGGAAGGCGGCGGGAATGGAGGAGAATACGAAGGAAAAATATGAGAGCAACTGTGGGATGCTTCTCTTGGTTTTGGCAGGAAATATCCAGGAGCGGACAACCCGCACCCCATCAATATTCTCTTCGCAGAGGAGTTTTCCCCTGTATGCGGGAAAAACAGCGCCGAGCGGATAATTTGGCATTGCAGTGAGGACTGTGATCTCCACTCCCAGCCGATTCAGCCTGACTGCGAGATCGTGAAGCCTGTTTTGAGGCGCGCCGTGTTCTGGCGGATAATATTGGCTGAGAATGAGCAGTTTCATTTCGGATCGGATTTTTTATTGGATCTCCTGTGGCGATCCTCTTCGCCGCATTTCCCAAGCGGATGCGGCATCAGCTCGGAGATGCTGTCTTTTCCTGAAAGTGCTGTTCCGAAGATGTGTGAATATCTGAAGCTGTCGCCGACGATTGATGCGACGAAGAGCATGGATATGCAGTTTCTGCAAAGCATCTCCTTGTCGAATAGCTTTGTGTTCAATTCGTCGCAGTCGTGGACGACAGCCCACTCGGCAGATGGTATGGATATTCTTGAGTGTCTGTCCATTACGCCGAATCCGGCATCCGTTTTGACTATGGCGAACTTATGTTCTTGATGCATCGCCAAGCCGGCGGCGATGACTGCCAGGATGAAGTCCGCTCCGATTTTTTCATTGAGCACGGAACCGAAGCAGAAGTCTTCGGGGTAGAATTCGGCTCCAGAGGGGGTTCGGAATCCTGATTCGCGCATGAAAGACGCCAGATCGGAAAGGTTTTTAAATTCGAATTCTGAAGCTTCCCGGAGCAGATCTTCCCAGTCCTTAGAGATATCGGCGACATTATCTTCGTCGAACCACATCATGTGTATGTCGGTAAGAAGACTCATGATATCGGATGAGGCGATTCTGTCCTTGTCGAGAAATTCTTTTCTAAAAAGCCTCTGTCTAGATGCTACCTGCATCTGGTGGGCAGATTTTCTGAGCGCGGGATCCTGGTCTTCCTGAAGCTCTGCGAGTAGATCGCTGTCGGGCGGCAATGACGCAAGGAGCTCAGCCATCGCGTGGCTGGAAGCCTTGGGATCTTCATCCTTGAGCAGTTCTATAAGATGTTTTAAACTGTTTCTCTTCATTTTTTTGGAAAGATTCCGAGGAGCGCGTTCTTTGCGATTTTCACAGCGTCGTCAGGAAATCTGGCATTGATCATCCATTTGAGGAAGTCCGGATTTTTTTCTGCAATCTCCTTGAGCGGTATCCCGTCGTTTTTTCCAAATCCAACAATGACGGAGTCGCCGGACCACTTGAATTTTCCGGAGCTGTCAATCCAGCTCTGGTCTCTGTATGAGCAGAACTCGTCGAGCTCCTTGACGCTTCTTGGAAGTTCGGGATGCTTTTCGAGCTGTTTGGCGAGTATGTCAACGACTGCGAGCGTGTCGGCTTCGGCTCCGTGTGCGCCTTCGAGCTCCCTGCCGCAGTAGAAGCGGTAGGCGGCTGAAAGGTTCCTTGGCTCGAGCTTGTGGTAGATTGTCTGAGCGTCAATGATCAGCCTTCCCTGCGTCTTGAATTCGAGTCCGGCCCTTCTGAACTCTTCGGAAAGAAGCGGGATGTCGAATTTATTGATGTTGAAGCCTGCGAGATCGCAGTTGTCCAGGTATCTCAGAAGAGATGAGGAGACAGCCTTGAATTGGGGTTCGTTTTTAACGTCCTCGTCGTAGATTCCATGAATTGCGCTTGCTTCGGCGGGAATTGGCTTGCCGGGATTGAATCTGCGCGTCTTTATTTCCCTGCTGTTGTCGGGCATGAGTTTGACAACGGACATTTCGACGATCCTGTCGTGGAGATAGTTTGTTCCGGTTGTTTCAAGGTCGAAAAATGCCAGTGGCCGTTCCAATTTGAGCTCGAAATTGCTGTTTTCCATTTATGCGTCTCCCTTAGATGTTCCGATATATTTCTCTTTGATTTGCTTGGACATTTACAGTTTCGCCTGACTTTGCTGAAATCACTCCGCCACTTATGACAAGCTTCATTCCCATGCTTACGTCCATATTCAAGAAAATGCATTCCTCCCTGGGGATGAAGAGGAGAAAGCCGCTTGTCGGATTCGGCGTTGTCGGCATGAAGACGCTGAGCATGTCCTTGCCAGTTTTTGCGTTTGGCTCCCAGTCCGGAGAATTATTGTTGGTGAGGAATGCAAGAGCGTAAATGCCCTTTCTCGGGTATTCTATCAGGACGACCTGCCTGAACATTCCGCTACGCGCGGTTCTGAACGCCTCTATGATCTGCTTGATCGTGAGATAGATTGTTTTGAACATGGGAATCTGGAGCGCCATCTGCTCGAGGTAGGACATGAATTTTCTGGCGAATGCGAATTTCGCAAAGTGTCCGATGAGAAAGAGCAGAATGAGTAGAAGCAGTACAGACAGGAGCCTGGTGAGTAGGTTTAGGAGAAGGGTGTCGGCATATGGGGCAAGAGACGGAAAGAGTGCAAGGATGCGCACCGACCAGCCGGTAAGAATATCGAGCACATAGACAAGTATCCACAAGGTCATGAAGACTGGAAAAAGGAGAAGGAGTCCGGTTATGATCCGGTTTTTTATCATCGAGTCAAGAGACTCGAAAGAATCTGCAGTGGAAGCGATTGGGTCATTACTTGACATCTGTCTTGCTTATCCTTAGTCTTATGATTTTTCTTTTGTCGGCCTTCAATATTGTGATCTTGAGCTCATTATTCAATGTCAGCTCTTCGCCTGTTTCGGGAATTCTTCCCAGCTCGGCGCAGACGAGTCCTCCGATGGTGTCGGCGTCTCCATCTTCGGAAATGTCGCAGTCAAATATCTCGTTGACGTCGGATATGAGCATTCTGCCCTGGAAAATGGCGGATCCGTCGCCTAGGATGTTGTATTCAGGCGCATTGTCTTCGGGGCTGTCGTATTCGTCCTGGACTTCGCCGATGATTTCCTCGATGATGTCTTCTAGAGTTATGATTCCTGCCGTTCCGCCATATTCGTCAATCACAACGGCGAAGTGATTCCTTGTTTTTTTCAGCTCCGCAAGCAGGTCGTCAACGGCCTTTGTTTCGGGGATGAAGACTGGCTTGTGCGCTATTTCCTGAAGGGACAATTTGGATATTCTATCCTTGTCGAGGAAGTCCTTCGCCAGAAGTACGCCGCATATGTTGTCAACGCTCTCGTTGAAGAGAGGTATTCTGCTGTGGCCACTGTCAATGAAGGTCTTCAGGGCGTTTTCGAGGGAAGCTGTGGCGGGGATTGCTACCAGATCCACTCTGGGCGTCATGATTTCGCGCACGAACATTTTGTCAATGTCGAAGATCCCCTTGATCATGCGCTTTTCCTCCTCTTCGAGACCGGAAGATCCGTTTTCCTCTTCGAGTTCGGATTCGACAAGGGACATTATTTCGTCCTCGGCGCTGACTCTACCCTCTGGGTCGTCTCCGGAGTCGGTCTTTTCAAACTTTGAATGGATCATTTCCACCAGCATGACAAGGGGGGCGAGAAGAGTGAATCTGAGAAGCTTGATGAATGGCATTGTCGCGTAGAGAAGATGGAATTCGAATTTTGTCGTAAGTATTCTGCTTATCATTTCTCCGCATGCGACTATGAGGAGCGTAGCGAAGCCTGCGACTGCGGAGGTCTGGTAGAATGGCCAGTTCTGGCGCATTTTTTCGATGATGAAGAATGAGAGGGTTCCCAGTAGCGCGACCATGAGGAAGCAGAGGAATCTAAGGACAAGCGAATATGCGTCCTTGTTTTCAATCCATTCCTCGGCTTTCCCGGCGATGGACTTGTTCTTGAATTCAAGCCTGCGCAGTTTCCCGCCGCTGAACTGGATGAGCGAAGTCCATGCGGAAACCAGCCACATGAAGACGAGAAGAGTTGTCAGATAGATTTGAATTTCGAATTGCACGGCGGAAAAATCTCCTTTAGGTTGAATTCTGACGAGAGCGCCCGCAGTACCCTGGCTTCGGCGGCGCGCATCAATGCGGCTTCCTCCGGCGAGATGTCGTCCATTCCTGCGGCATGAAGAAGCCCATGAACAATGTAAAGCGCTATCTCGGAAGGATATGCGTCGTCTGAGCCAGCATATCTTCGCGCCTCCGCAGGGCAGACGAATATTTCCACCGCAGTGTCTTCGGCATCCTCAGCGCCACCTGGCGGAAGCTCGCTGTAGCGGAATGAAATCACATCTGTCACCCTGTCATGTCCGAGAAATTTTCTGTTCAATGCGCGGATGCTCCGCGGGGAGAGGAAGTTGATCGAGACTCCCTGATCCTTCTCCAGCTTCAATCCTGCGAATTTCGCGGCATTTAGGATGAAGCGTTCAAGAAGGTCCGTTTTTGGAATCCGAAAGCTTTTCTGTCTGTTTGAACAGATCGCCTTCATCGTCTTCCTCCTCCTTTGGATATGCTATTCTCGTGTGCGCCATTTGTGAAAGGGTTTTCACGAATGAGTCCCTGAGCTTTGCAAGCTCGGCGAAAGTGAGGTCCGCCCTTTCAAGCTGGCCGTCGCGCATTTTCTTGCGGAAGAGTTCGCCGATGAGCTCGGAAATTTTTTGCGGAGTCGGTGAGCTTGCCATTGCGCGGGATGCGGCTTCGCATACGTCCGCGAGGCTGACGATCACAACCTCTTTTTCCTTCGGAGGCAGTCCTGGATATTTGAAGTCGCTTTCGAGCACCTGATCGGACTGGGCGTCTCTGGACTCGACAGCGCGTCTGTAGAAGAAGCTTACAACGTCGTTTCCATGATGCTGTTCTATAGATTTGCGCACAATTTCAGGGAGCTTGAATTTTTTAGCGAGCTTGAGCCCTTCCTTGACATGATTCTGTATCACTGCGACGCTGAGCTTCGGACTGAGCGAATCGTGCTTGTTCTCCGCTCCCATGTTGTTTTCCGTGAAATATGCCGGCATGTGGAGCTTTCCTATGTCATGGAAGAGAGCGCAGGCGCGCGCCCTTATCGGGCTTGCTCCGATTTCTCTGGCGGCCTGATCCGAGAGGGTGGCGACCATGAGGCTGTGATGATATGTGCCTGGAGCTTCGAGCTGAAGACGCTTGAGGAGAGGATGATTGTAGTCGCAAAGAACGAGAAGGCTCATGTCGGTACTGACCCTGAAGAAGAACTCGAAGATGAATATCATCGCCAGCGAGATGATCGAAAACGAGATGCAGTTTGCGGCGCTTATGCCTGCGGAAATCCAGATAATTGATGGCGCTGCTCCCGAGCTCCATAGACCAAGCATGTTCATTGCCGGAATCACGGCGAGGCTTGACGCGAGAGCCATTAGAAAATAGGATCGGTGGTTTGCGGCATGCCGGACGGCGAATCCGGATGTCGCTCCTGCGAGCATTCCGCTGATCAAAATGTAGAGCGTCGAATCCAATTGAATAGCCGCTATCATCGAAATATAGAGACTAGCATAGAGGGCGATGCGGAGTCCGATGATGGGAGAAAGAATCAGAGCCGCCATTGGAAGAGGAAGAAACGACGGAGCAAGGAGGGGCGAAAGATTGAAGAGTCCACCCGTTTCTTCGAGGAGCTTGAGCATTCCCGAGTTCACCAAAATACCAAACGAGATTACAAGCGCGGTGATGGCGAGGAGCTTGTTGCTCCGGCTTATATCTGGATTCACGTGGCGCATATAGATCAAATTTACGACAAGCATGGCCAATGAAAGAGCTGAGAGATAGCCAATCTTCTTCATGAATCCGCGCGAATCTGAAAAGCCTTCTTTTTCAGTCAGATAGGTTCTGAAAATATCCAGCGATACGGCCTCAATCTTCTGACCTTTTCTGATCACCGGATCTCCTTTTTTGAAAGTGCGAATGGCAGGCTCTACAGCTTTTCTGGCATTTTCCCTGAGCTCCTCGCTCTTTTCATCGTCTGGAATAAGATTGGACTCGATTAGGACTGAAAGAGTGTTGACAAGCTCCTCCTTGAGCAGATTTCTGTTTTCTGGAGAAAAGCCTTTTGAAACGGCTTCAGCGACACTTGCGGCGGCTTCGCGGATGTCCGGGATTTCCGAGGCGCGCTTCTTTTTTCTAGACCTTTCTTGGGAATCGTAAATAATAGCCTCGGCATCTGGTGCGACAAAAGATTTGCTTCGAAAAACACCTGCGGAAAGAGTGCCGGAGAGCTCGTTGAAAAATGTATTTTTTCTATCGTCGCTTTCCTTCAGGAGGAGAAGGATGGGGACAGACTTCGCGTTGACGGCTTCTGCGGCTTCCGACGCCTTGTAGGCGGCTCTCGCCATGTAAACTTCTCCCGAATCCGCGAGAGTCTTTTTTTTCACAAGCTCATCAAGGAAGTCTTCGACGATTTTGAGAGTGGATTCGATGCTTTCTTCGTCGAGATGGTAGGCGTTTGGCGCCGACTGGGCGGCATAGGCTTTTCTCTGCTCCGTTGTTTTTTCGTCGAGAAAGGAAAAATCGAAATCGGCGTAGATTGTCTCAGGCGCGGTTTGCTCGAGAACCAGAGATATTCCTCCTGCGCCTCTTTGCGGCGAGAGGGGTATGACAAGGGATGCTACACTTGCCAGCCATAGGAATGCGGAAATGAGAACGAAGACGAACAACGACGATCTTTCCTTCGCAGTATTGCCACCAGATTCGGGCGACTTGCCATCCGTCTTCGCGTTTGGTGTCTTGTCTTTCAGCGTTGGACTCATTTAGAAATTGACTGCCTGCCTTTTGAGGAGTTTTTTTCATTCGCCCTGGAATATGCGTCAATTATTTTTTCGACGAGCGAGTGACGCACCACGTCGCCTGAATCGAAATGGCAGAAGGCGATTTCGGGTATCTGCGCAAGGATCTTGTTTGCGTGGCCGAGACCCGAGACCTGGTTTTTCGCAAGATCTGTCTGAGTCGGATCTCCGGTTATCACGCAGCAAGAGTCGAATCCGAGCCTGGTCAGAAACATGAGCATCTGGTCGGAGCTTGCGTTTTGCGCCTCGTCGAGTATGACGAATGCATGGTTGAGGGTTCTGCCCCTCATGAAAGCCAGGGGCGCTAGCTCGATGATGTTCTTCTCCATGAGAGAATTTGCCTCGTCAAAGTCAAGCATGTCATGAAGCGCGTCGTAGAGAGGTCTCAGGTAGGGGAGTATTTTCTCCTCGAGCTTTCCCGGAAGGAATCCGAGATTTTCGCCGGCTTCCCTCGCCGGGCGAGTGAGGATTATGCGGGAATATCTTCCTGCTAGAAATTCAGAGACCGCCATCGCCATCGCTAGATAGGTTTTGCCAGTGCCTGCCGGACCAATGCCAAATACAATGTCCTTTGTTCTTATGCTTCTCACATATTCGAACTGATGCCGGGTCCTAGGCGTTATGTCTGCCTTTCTTTTTCCGACCTTGATTCTTTCTGAAAAAAATTCGTGAAGCTCCTTTTCCCTGTTCTCCTGAAAGGCTCCGAGAAGCTGGCTGAAGTCTTCAGGCGAAATAGGCTCCCGCCTGGTGGCATGCCTTTCGACCAGCTCCCTGATGAACGCAGACGCCCTTTTGCGGGATGCGGGAGAGTCGGAGATCACCTTGACGCACAAATCTCTGCAGACGCATGTCACCGAGAATGCCTTCTCAATGCGCTGGATATTCGCTGGCGGAAAGCCCGCGAAGACGGCGTTCAGAGCGTCGCCTCCGTCGAAGAAGAAGGAATCTTCAGACTGATGGGACATTGGTCAGCGCGCCTGTTTTAATGTCGTAAGGCTTGAGTCTTCCTGTCCTCTCTGATCCGTATGAGAGAGGAACGCCTGCTCGAAGGACGCATGCACTGCGCCGCTTTCCTTGAAGCAATGGACAGACTCGATGTCAAGTATGAAATTGGCAGATAAAATCATTTTCCCGGAGGAATGCTGAGCGTAAGTCCCGGCTTCACCTTGTTGGGATTGGGGAGTACACTCTTGTTTGCGTCAGCTATCGCCTGCCACTTCTTGCCGTCGCCATAAAATTTGTCGGCGATCTTCCAGAGGGAGTCTCCCCTTTGCGTGACATATGTCTGATCATTTCCCGCAGGTGCGGCGGGGACGGCAGGAGCAATTATGTCCACTTCCTGCTCGATGACAGTATCTTTGATTGTCGGAGTTTCGAGCTCGACAATTTTTTCTCCGACCATGATCGCTTCAGGCTCGGCTCCCGGGGTCATGTTGATGTCCACAGGCGGCTCCGTTTGCGGATGCGTCCAGGAAGGATAACTGCTTTTGACAGATGCCTGCCAGAGCTCCTCTTCGGCGTCAAGCGGAGTGGACGCAAGCTTTGGGCTGGCGCAACCTATTATCTGAGAAGCAATTGCAACACCTGCCAGAATTGAAAGTAAATCTCTTGTATTCATGACGCCTTTTCTCCTTTTTTTATTTGGCGCGGACTTTGCTCCATTTGCCACTTCCGATAGTTTAGACTTCCAAGCGCAAAATGTCAAGCGCTTTGCTGTCTTAAAAAAATCATTCGAACTTTTTCAGCACAAGGACGGCGTTATGTCCGCCAAATCCGAGATTTATGTTTGCCGCAGTCTTGATTTGCTTTTCAATCGCCTGGTTGGGCGTATAGTCGAGGTCGCATTCCGGATCAGGCGTCGTATAATTGATCGTCGGCGGAACGATGCCGGTCCTCATCGCCATGATGCAGGCGCTTGTTTCCAGTGCGCCAGCAGCGCCAAGAGCGTGTCCGGTCGTCCCCTTCGTACTGCTGATGCTCACTTTGCGGGCGTGTTCGCCTAGGGCGAGCTTGATCGCCTGAGTCTCGTATTTGTCGTTCAGATCCGTGCTTGTTCCGTGGGCGTTGATATAGTCGAGATCGGCTGGCTGAAGAGATGCTCTTGCAAGCGCATTTCTGAGCGCCGCCGCCGCGCCTGTGCCGCCCGGAGCAGGCGAAGTGATATGATATGCGTCTGCAGTAGCGCCGTAGCCGACGATTTCAGCAAGGATTTCAGCGCCGCGCCTTTTCGCGTGTTCAAGCTCCTCTATCACTAGCACGCCTGCACCCTCGGACATGACGAAACCGTCCCTGTCCATGTCAAAGGGTCTGCTAGCGTGGAGAGGATCGTCGTTTCTCTGGCTCATCGCCTTCATCGAGCAGAAGCCGGCAAAGCCGATCGGAGAGATGGATGATTCCGCTCCGCCGGAAAGCATGAGATCCGCGTCGCCGCGCTTTATTATCCAGAAGGACTCGCCAATGGAATGGCATGCCGTCGCGCATGCAGTGACGACTCCGAAATTCGGGCCCTTTGCGCCATATCTCATTGACAGACAGCCAGATGCCATGTCAATTATGAGCATAGGAATAAGGAGCGGGGAAATTCTTTCCGGTCCCCTGTCCTTGAGAACATGGCATTGGTCTTCGAAAACCTTGATGCCGCCGATGCCACTGCTGACAACCACGCCGATCCGTTCTGGATTGAAACCGCTGAGATCTTTCGGGATGCCCGCATTTTGGAGAGCCTCGTCGGCGGCGGCAATCGCATAATGGCAGAAGGGATCCAGGCGGCGCGCCTCCTTTTCCGGCATGTAGGCGGAAATGCTGAAGTCCTTCAACTGCCCTGCAATCTGGGTCCTGTGTCGAGAAGCGTCGAAGTGCGTCACCTTGCCAATGCCGCAACGTCCGTTGACAAGCGAATCCCAAAAGGAGGGAAGATTGTTTCCTACGCAGGACAAAATGCCTATTCCCGTGACAACTACGCGTCTCTCGCTCATCGTGTCAGCCTCCAATGTAAAAAAGGGTCATTTCTCTTTGTCTGAGGAATGACCCTTGCCATTGCGAAAAATCACTATTGCTGGTGACCTTCGATGTATTTGATGGCGTCGCCGACTGTCGTAAGCTTTTCGGCGTCTTCGTCTGGAATGTCCGCGCCGAATTCTTCTTCGAGAGCCATTACGAGCTCCACTTGATCAAGCGAGTCAGCCCCAAGATCCTCGATGAATTTCGCTTCGGGCACAACCTGATCAGGCTGAACTCCAAGCTGATTGACCACGATTTCCTTCACTTTTTCAGCAATCGAAGACATTCCGGTCCTCCTTAAGTTATGATTTTGCTCTCGTTGATTTGTCCAGACTTCAGCTTCTGTCTGAAGCTTCCGTTCCGCGACGGGAGTTGCGCCGTAAAAATCCGACACGCCCCGAGAAGCCACGGAAACTAACACGTCCTTCAGCAAATTCAATCCTGAATCATGCGAATTTTACTATTTTTTTACATCACCATGCCGCCATCCACGTGGATGACTTGTCCGGTGATGTAGTTTGAATCAGAGGATGCGAGAAAATATACCGCCCCTGCTACATCCTCCGGAGAGCCCGGCCTCTGTATCGGAGTCACCCTCATAAATGCCTCCTTCGCCTGCTCAGGCAATTCCTTGGTCATCGCCGTCGCAATATAGCCGGGAGCGACAGCATTGACGTTGATGTTTCTTGAAGCCAGCTCCTTGGCGGAAGTCTTTGTCAGGCCGATTACGCCAGCCTTCGAAGCGGAGTAGTTCGCCTGTCCGGCATTGCCCATGACTCCGACGACCGAGGCGATATTGATTATTCTGCCGTATCTTGCCTTCATCATCGGGCGGATAGCCGCCTTCGTGAAATTGAAGACTCCCTTGAGATTGACGGCAATCACCTTGTCCCAGTCATCGTCGCTCATCCTCATTATCAGTGTGTCTCTCGTGATGCCGGCGTTGTTGACGAGTATGTCTATCTTTGAAAAGCTCTCGACTGCGGCCTTCACAGTCGCTTCCGCCTCTGCGAAGCTGACCACGTTTGTCGCGAAGGCCTCCGCTCTCACGCCCTTGTCTCTGAATTCCTGCGCAGTCGCCTCTGCAACATCCTTGAGGACGTCCACGATCGCAAGGCTTGCGCCTTCAGCGGCGAGCCGCTCGCAGATAGCCTTGCCTATTCCTCTTGCTCCGCCAGTAACCAGTGCGACCTGCCCGGAAAGCCTTTTCTCAGACATTTTCTTTTCACCTTCCTATTATGTTTTCAATTCCATAGCGTCCAATTGTTTGAAAGACTCCGTTAAACTACATTGCCGAACGAATTTTCCAAACTGAAAATTTAAAATTGAAAATGCTTCTGTGCGGGTGTAGATTCAACCCTTTTAAACAAATGGCGGAGAAGGCGTTTGAATATCGCGCAGATAAGAAAATTCATCGGGCAGAAATGCTCCGAGGACACGCGTAAAAAGGCTGTCCAGTATCTGAAAGGGGCTCCTGTCGCATACTGCTATTTCGACGGTGCTGGGGCTCTGCGCGCCGCTCTGCGAAATTCGCAGTCCGACGGAAAAAAGAGACTGCTCAGGATCAGCCTGGCGGAAAATGAAGCCGGGGAGCTAGCCGCCCGCTGTCCGGACTGCCCCGATGCAAATCCATGCGTGCATGCCGCCGCACTGGCGATGCATTGTGCCAGATTCGAGTCGTTTTTCTCGGAGCGGAGGAGCAGGCAGGATTTTTTCACGGATTCCGGGCTTCCGCCGGTTGATTTCCTATCGGTTTCAAAGCAGGCGTCGGCGTGTTCCGGAGGCGCCAGGCTTGAGATTCATTTTCCTTCGGGGGTTCCACATTTTCCGACCCGCTGGGACAAATGCGCGATCGCAGTCAAGCTTTTTTCCTCCGTCCGCGAATATGTCGGTAACATGAGCAATCTCAAGCAGTTGCATTTCAAGGACATGATAGGGGCGAATCTGCGAATTTCGCAATTCTCCCTGCAGGAAAGGCAGATCATCCGTTTTCTGGCTCTGAATCTGGACTCGGACGGCAACATTTTGAGGGCGAATTCGGAGTCTCTCTCCGAGCTTTTCCACTGTCTTCCGGATTTTCCGGCAATATTTTCCGGGGAGCGCGTCCTGCATGTGAACAGAATGCCTGCGGAGCCTGCCATCGCGCTAAATCAGGCTCCTTCAGGAAGGCAGGTGTTCAGACCTGCCCTGCTCGATTCTTCGGGGCGCGTCGTCGCCGCGAAGGACTACGGGATCATAATGGGCAGATGCGGATGCTGGATTGGCGCAGGCGGGGACTACTGGTGGATTCCAGGCACAGCGGACATCAGCCTCATCAGGGCTTTTTTCAGGCTAGAGGAGACTTCCCTCGACAGCAACGAGGCAATGGCGCTCATCTCGCAGTTTCCCCAGAAGTATTTCAGGGTCATACAGTCCGCGCCTAAGATGATCAGGAGAAAAAAGTTTGTTCCGAGCTATCAGATAAGGCCTCCGGACTCGTCGCGGAAGGAGCTCGAACTGATGCTCTACTTCGACTACGACGGGGTCATCCTCAAGCCAGGTGCGGAAAATACCCACAGCAGTGGCGGCGACAAATCTTTCAGGCGCGACAAGGAGGCCGAGACCCAGGCGCTCGAAGAACTTCTCATGTTCGGCTTCGCCAGGCGGGGCAGTGACGCAAATTCGTTTATTTTGGAAGATCCCGAGCAGACGGGAGTCTTCCTCGACGCGGTCCTGCCGCTTTGGAGGGCGGAATCGCGCAAAATCCTTTTTGAAACGACAAATTTTAAGCCTGGCGGAGAGCTTCGCGCCGCTCTGAGACGCATATCGGAGAATTCCGACGAGACGCGCTTCGGACTAAGCTTCGCCCTGCAGGACGGGAAAAAGGGACCGGCGTGGACGGAACTGCTCAACTCCTGCAGATCCGGAGACGAGTATATGTCAATTTCCGGGGGATTTTACCGCGTGTCCGAGAAATTGAAGGATTTCGTCCTTTCCACCTGGGACATTGTGAAGGCGAAGCGGAATTCGTCGGGTGGAGAGGATTTGCTCATTCCTCGGGCGGCATGCGAATATTTTACATCGAAAGCCGCTTCGTGCACAGTCTCCATTGAGGGGATGCCACCCTCGCCTCCGCAGGAAGACAACCCCAAAAACGTGGACCTGGCCGTTTCAAAATCATTCCGAGGGGAGCTCAGGGAATATCAGAAGGACGCCATTCGATGGATGCTCAGGATGCTGAAGAGGCGCTTCAACTTCATTCTCGCAGACGAAATGGGGCTTGGCAAGACGGTTCAGGCTTTGGCGCTTCTCTCGCGCTTCAGGGAGCTTGAGCAGACCATGCTCCCCTCCCTGATCATATGCCCAAGCAGTCTTGTGGAAAACTGGAAACTCGAAGCGGAGCGCTTCACTCCGGATTTCCGCACTGCGATAGTAAGGGGCGAGGACAGGGATGAAAGCTTCTGGGAGAAAAGCGATTCGCATGATCTTCTAATTTGCAGTTACACCATAATGAGGCGGGACATCGAAAAATGCCTTCCATCCATGTTCAACTGCCTGATTCTGGACGAGGCACAGCACATCAAAAATCCCGGCACCGACAATGCGATGTCCTGCAAGCGGATCAATTCTCTACACAGAATTGTGCTCACAGGCACTCCGCTGGAAAACAGCCCCATGGATCTCTGGTCCATCTTCGATTTTCTGCATCCGGGACTGCTCGGAACCCAGCAGAGCTTCAAAGGCAAATTCTGTTCTGATGACAGCTCCGCCGCCCAGAATGAGCTTCCAGCAAGGACGGGACCGTTCATGATGAGAAGAAAAAAGGCGCATGTCGCCCCTGAAATACCGGAAAAGACGGAGCATGTCGTCTTCTGCGACTTCGAGCCATCGCAGGCTCGGGCATACGAAGAACTCCTCCAGAAAGGCAGAGAGGAATTCAGGGCGATGGCATCTGGAGACAAGTCCAGAAGAATGAACGTGCTGACCTGCCTTCTGCGCCTCAGGCAGATATGCTGTCATCCCCTTCTTCTGCCCGAGGAAATGCGTCCTTCAGACTGCAAATCCGCCAAGATGGAGCTCTTGAGGGAACTAGTTCTAGAGAGCATTGATTCAGGGCACAGGACCCTATTCTTCAGCCAGTTCACAAGCCTGCTGAAAATCGTCAGGGAATGGCTCGATTCCGTCGGGATTTCATACGAATATTTGGACGGCGGGACGATTGACCGCATGGATCGCGTGAAAAGCTTCAATTCGAATCCGGACATTCCACTCTTTCTGCTGAGCCTGAAAGCTGGCGGATACGGCTTGAATCTTCCTTCGGCGGACCGTGTGATCGTCTATGACCCGTGGTGGAATCCGGCGGTGGAAAATCAGGCGGCCGACAGAACCCACAGGATTGGACAGACAAAAAAGGTTGACATAGCGAAGCTGGCGGTGAAAGGAAGCGTCGAGGAGAGGGTTCTGGAGCTTCACGGCAGAAAAAACGAGCTTTTCGACAGGCTCGTCGAGAACTCCTCGGCTTTCAGAAGAATCGGCGACGAAGAGATGGAGTTTCTTCTCAGCGCATCAGAGCCTTCATGAGCAGATAGCAGGAGAGATTGAGCAAAAAGAGGACCGCAGAAGGCAGGAGGAGCTTTTTTATGCTGTCCATAAGCTCTGTCTTGAAGTGCTCGTTCGTCACGATGAGGCACACGTGCACCGGAGAGACGATCATTCCGACATAGCCGCTCCCGAAGGCCAGGAAGGTGGTCGAGAGCAGAGTCGCAAAGCTTGGATTTTCGCCTATCAGCCCCATGACAATCGGAAAGCTGGCGCCGACAAAGCCAATTGCTATTCCAGTTGAGACCCCGCAGATGAAGGGGATCAGGACTAGAAGCGCTGTTTTCGGTATTCCGAACGAAACGATTTCCACTCCGATTTTTTCGACGAGAGGCGTGCCGTCAGGCAGATTCCCCTCTATCAGCGCTCCGTAGAGAAGGACAGCGTAAACCAATAAAATCATGATATATATGGGCTTGTGACAGAGTATCCGCCGCCATTTCTTCTGATCAATCGGATGCAGGAATTGAAGAAGAAGTATCGCGAGGAAGATGCCGATACACATTGGAAGATATTTATTCAGCGACGATATGGACGGAATGAAGAAACGTATCAGTCCATATACAAGCATGGCAGTGATGACCGGAGACGCAAGCTTCAGAACTGAAAAAAATGTCGCCAGGTCGAAGCGGACATTCTCGTCGCCTCGATCCCCGCTTATTCTGCGGAGCAGAAAGAAATATCCTATCGCGACGGCAAAAATGCTCATTGGGAGCTGAAGAAGCATGAACTGCCAGGCTTCGAGCCGGGAAAGCTCTATCGCCAGAAGCACGCCAGGAAACATAGGCCACCAGTATTCCCAGATGTGCCTGAACCAGTAGTTGATCTTCGCCTTCAGTATCGGATCAAACTCGCGGTTCTCGTCGCAGTCGTCAACCAGCGGCGCGGAAAACAAGGCGCCCCCCGGCATTGGAAGAAAGCCGATGATTGCGGGAAGAACCGCCATCGCCTTTCTGCGGTTCAAATGCGCCTTGACGACGGCAACCATGCTTTTCATCGTCCCAGATTCGGACATCTGAATGGAAAGGCATTCGATTTCAAAAAAGACGATGAAAAGAAAAAGGGTGTTCAAGCTGAACGTGCATTTCGAAAAAATTTTCAGCAATGCTTCAGGCGAATGCCCTATTCCAATCGCCA
>DYRX01000026.1:0-3620 GCA_020718525.1 Victivallis vadensis | reverse complement strand
GTGAGATCCGTCACCTTGAGCACGTCAACAAGCTTGTTGAGCTGTTTGTCAATCTGCTCTATGATAGCATCGTCGCCGCTCGTCACAATCGTCATTCTGGAAATCTTCGGATTCTGCGTTGTGCTCACGGACAAGGATTCAATGTTGTAGCCTCTTCCGCTGAAGAGTCCGGCAATTCTCGCAAGAACTCCGAACTTGTTCTCTACAAGAACCGATATAGTGTGCTGTCGTTCCATCGCCTGCTCCTTAGAAAGTTCGAATGTGGAAAGAAAAATATGCGCATATACAATAAAGGCTGGTGGGCGCTTTTCCTACACCCGCCAGCCTGAATTTTCGATAAAAAAGCTAAATTACTCGATAGTGATTCCGCCGCCGTCGTCTTTTGCTCCGCCAGCCGCAGGAGCCGCAGTAGTTCCGCCTGCCGCAGGAGCGGAAGCCACAGGAACGCCTGCCTTGTGTTCGACAACCTTGAATGTCGGAAGGTATCTGTAATAGACTGTCAGCATCAGACAGCAGAGAGAGGTGCCATAGACCGGGTTGTCGAGGTCCTCCTCAAACATGTTCTCGCCATGGCTCTTTTCAGCCTTCTGCCCCTTCATGTTGAATTTGTGATATTCCATACTCGGCGTATCCCAGCGTCCGTCGGGCTTCTGGTTCTTGAGAAGTTCCGTGGTGAACATCTTGTTCCACTCTTTCCATTCCCCGCCTGTTCCAGAAAAATGCTGGAAATACGCCTGAGTCTGATAGTACCATCTGTAAAGGGCCCACTCCAGTCCACCACCTTCACCGTCTTTGCCCTTCCAGTTCACCCAGTTGCGTTTTTCAAGCATGAGAGCCATCGCATTCTTGACATCGGGCGCAGTTCCATCTCCGAGAAGCTGAAGACAAAGAGTGCCAATGGCCGTTGTCTGCATGCCGCCATCACCGCCTTTCGCGGTTGGCTTGAGACCCTCTGTAGAGTAAACGAACCCTTTTCCAGTTCCCATTACATTCTTTATACACTGTACTGATTTCTCCATTGCCGCTTCGAGTCCCGGCTCGGTGCTTCCCGCCGCAAACGCCGCCTTCATCGCCTGACATGCCCAGCCAATAACCGAAGTGTCGGATCTGCCGCCAGTATTGTTGTAGGCATAGTTGTATCCACCGACCGCATTCTGTCCTTTGATCGTATAGCCAATCATCTTGTTCATGTGAGTTTCAAGCATCGGAATTCTCGTCAGAGCATATGCCTCGGAAAGGGCGTATGTGACAATCATGTGTCCGTAGCCGTTGCCAGAACAAGTTTGGACAGGATTTGCTGTCTCAGAGAATTCCACAAGCTTCTTGATAGCCTTGAGAACGCATGCGCCGAACTCAGTCGAAGACGGAGTTTCACCATGCGCCAAAAACGCAAGCAGAGCCATGCCTGTGAAAGCCGGAGATTTTCCCTTGTCCTGGCCCCAGGAGCCATCCGCATTCTGATGGTCGCGCAACCACCTGAGACCCTTCATGACAGCAATTTCCGTCTTCGATGAACCACCGTATTTCTTTATTGACGCCTGTCTGGCAGAACCGGATCTGGCCGACATCACTCCAGGAATAATAAGAGCCGAATTTGAGGGTTTAACACTCAAAACACTCGGCATGACAACGTCAGTTGTGCTCGTGTTGACTGCTACGTCCTCGACTTGAACTGTCACATCAGTTGTAACTTCTGGACGTTCTATTTCTATTTCAGTCTCTACTTCTACAACTTCTTCAGGCTTAGGAGGTTCGGGAATCTTCTCCATCGGCTTGATTTCGACTTCCTGCATCTTCACTTCGACTTCCTGTCTCTCTGGCGGAGTGCTTGACACCACCATGGAAAGGAGAAGGGAGATAATGATGATGTGGGCAACGACCGATATGACCGGTCCGGTCATATGCTCCTTGAGATCCTGGAACGTTATTTTCTGTGCATTGAGAACATCCTGGTAGTCGGGCGCCTCATGAACCTGCTCCTGAGCTTGCCCTTCCAAAACCTGCGGATTCATCTTGTTCTCTTCCATGGCTCCATTCTCCTTAAATTTGTTGAATAAAATTATATTTTCCCATAAGTCAAAACCGAACTCCAGAACAGACACAGTCTTCCACAAATCGCCATACGCTGTGTCCGCCTGCCCTTATTCTAGTAATAAAAGATAAACTTGTCAATGTTCGCAAAATTGATAATAGCGTTATAACATACTAATATAAATAAGCGCATGCTCTCATTCCTCGTCCTAAGGGGCTGATGAAAAGGCAGGGAAGAAAAAAATTAAAATCAGAAAATGGGGCGACTGTCTGGAGAATGTCGTAAAACATTTCCCGCAGGAATCAGCAACTGATTCCTGATATAGTTATGGATAATAAATTCACAATTTGATTTTTTTAAATGAACAGTTTCTGACATTCCCCTTGAAGCCGGCTGGAACCCGAGCGGAAGGAGACCGTGCTTTTCAGTTTATTTTCATTTTTTTAATTTAATCCTTGACTTTTATTTTCCATGTGTATATAATCGGCTGTGAAAGAAATTTGATTCCCCATAAGTATAAGTCATTATTTGAAGTGGAATTTAATTGCCCCAATTGCAGACAGCTTCTTGAGAGCTCGGATGATGTCCAAGGTCAGGATGCGGAATGTCCTCATTGTAATAAGGAGTTTCGCATACCCCTTCTTCCACCGCCTTTGCCCATTGCAAGTAACGCCAGCCCATCAACCGCCGGCTGTCCCAAATGCGGTAAGGCTTTTCCAGAACCAGATGCCATACTATGCACTGAATGTGGTTTCAACCTTGAAACCGGGAAGGCTTTATCATGCGTAATTGTAAATTCCAAACTGTTCAAGGGAAAAGTCCGGGATATAACAGATCTGGCCAGGCTGACAGGCTCTTTGAGCAGACTTGACAAAGACTGTAAAAAAAACCTTTTCTGGTCAATGTTAATTCAAGACGAAGTTGAAATATGCCTTGATGGTGAATACATCGAGATTCGAGGCTTGACTTCTATTTTCAGATTTCATGCCTTCATGCTTGGAATTCATCCGGCCACATGGGAAAAGCTCCCGCCTTTTTTTGAAAAAAAAGAAATTTGCTGCCGGATTCAAGTAGATGCGCAAAATTTCTCAGGATTACCGCTAGAAGGGAAAAAACTCAAAAGCGCGAACTGGAGGCAAGGCAATCGCATCCTTGCTGGAATTAGAGGCGCTCTAGGAGGATTTGTAACTGGATGTGTCTTGGGCTTTTTCCTTGCGGCTTTTCCGTGCGTGATTGCCATGGGTGCAGCTAATCCTGAACTCCAGAATACTTGTTGTATTTTAATTCTCGTTTCATTTTTCGGTTTACCTGTCGGCACCGCCGTCACAGGCATAATTTTAAATATGCACCCCCATACGGAATTGTCTCTTGGCCTAGAGACAGGGGAACAAATTAAGATCACGCTTGACTTACACGAAACACCCAACGCCCTCCGCAAACTGAAGGATCTCGGCATAGAAGCTGAAAAATCTGTATCATCTATATTTTCCCAAGAATTGATCTAAACACACTATAGTTTTTCGTTTTAATAAATTCAAATTGTGAATTTATTTTCCTTGAAAAACTATATCAGGAATCAGTCGCTGAT
>DYRX01000239.1 GCA_020718525.1 Victivallis vadensis | reverse complement strand
AGCGGTTCACGTTAGCGTACACGATGTACATTGACGAACACGATTACGATAGCGAGTCTTGGAACGTCCCGGGGTAGCCGGTTAAATTTTTTGTTATCAATGAGATGAAAGGATCAATTTATGAAAAAGACCGCAATTGTTACAGGCGGTGCGAGGGGAATTGGACTTGGGATATCTCTGGCGCTTGCCGGCGGGGGCTATGATATCGCCGCAGTCGGCATGAGAAGCGAGGAGCAGTGCGCCGAAGCGATGGAAAAGATCCGCTCCGCAGGGGGGAAGGCTTCCACCTATCATGTCTGCGACATCAGTCTGGCGGAGGAAAGAGCGAGACTGCTGGATGAAGTCCTTTCCAGACATTCTTCGATCAATCTGCTCGTCAACAATGCCGGGATTGCGCCGCCAAAAAGAGCCGACATTCTGGAGGCGGAAGCCCAGTCTTTCGAAAAAGTGATTAAAACAAATCTGGAGGCGCCGTATTTCCTGACTCAGGCTGTCGCCAGGGAAATGATCCGGCAGAAAAAAGAAAATCCTGAATCTGACGCATGTGTAATAATGATCGGCTCTGTCTCTGCTGTCTTCGCTTCGACAAACAGGGGGGACTACTGCATCTCCAAGGCTGGACTCGCCATGGCATGCAAGCTTTTCGCTGTAAGGCTTGCTGAGTTCGGAATCCCGGTTTACGAGGTCCGACCGGGAATAATCTCCACTGATATGACTTCGGGGGTGAAGGAGAAATACGACAGGATGATCGAGTCCGGCCTCCTTCTGCAGAAGAGGTGGGGAACCCCCGAAGACATAGGCAGAGCAGTCGCTGGGCTAGCAAAGGGCTTTCTCTCGTATTCAACTGGGATTGCGATCACGCTGGACGGCGGTATGGGAGTAGAAAGATTGTAAGCAAGATTTTTCTTTACTTCGTGTGCTTTGTGTCTTCGTGTGAGATAATGTTCAACTTTTGGGAAATGCACCCGTGGCTCTCATAGGAATATTTCTAACATGCTGAACCTTGAAGGAGAATGATTTGAAAACAAGAAATGACTCCAATGCATTCATGTTCGACGCTATTGTTCTGGGCAGCGGGGCGGCGGGTCTGAATGCCGCGCTCCAGCTCAGTCTCAGGGGTGTGCGGAGCGTCGCGCTTGTCAGCGAAGGGCTTCAGATGGGCACATCCATCAACACTGGAAGCGACAAGCAGACATATTATAAAATTGGCATGTCGGGAAAAAATCCGGATTCCAACTATCTGATGGCTCAGTCCCTTTATGACGGCTTTTCGATGCATGGGGACATCGCCCTTGTGGAGGCGAGCCTTTCTGCCAGGGCTTTTTTGAATCTGCACTCTCTCGGAATAAGATTTCCTTCGGATCCTTACGGGCAGTTTGCAGCATACAAGACAGACCATGATCCTGTCGGCAGGGCAAGTTCGGTGGGGCCATACACCTCGCGGGAGATTTGCCGTTTTCTGATTGAGGAGCTCAAGAGGCGCGAAGTGAAGATATTTGAAGGGAGGCTTGCAGTCGCCCTTCTTACGCTGGATGAAAACGAAAAAAAACGCTCGGCCGGTCTGCTGGCATTGAATATGTCCGAGACGGCTTCCGGAGGAAAAAAACTAAAGTTCGAGACATTTATTTCGAAAGATTTGGTCTTTGCTGTGGGTGGTCCCGGGGGACTATACAAGAGATCCGTCTATCCCCACGTCCACACAGGCTCAATAGGGCTTGCGCTCATGGCGGGGGCGGGAGCTCAGAATCTATGTGAATCCCAATTCGGAATGGCATCCACAAAGTTCAGATGGAATGTATCTGGCTCCTATATGCAGGCTGTCCCGAGCTTTCTGAGCGTCGGGAAAGACGGAGGGGACAGACGAGAATTTCTCCTGGACTATTTCAAGAGTCCGGAAAGAGTCTGCGACATGACATTTCTCAAGGGCTATCAATGGCCGTTCGATTCCAGAAAGATTCCTGCGGGCTCTTCAATGATAGATATTCTTGTTCATGTCGAAACAGAAATCAAAGGGAGACGCGTGTTCCTGGACTTTAAAAGCAATCCGCATGGCTTCGATGCGGCGAAAATATCCGATGAAGCCCGGTCTTATCTGATGAAATCCGGAGCGCTTGCATCGAGTCCGGTAGAGAGGCTGATGGCGATTAACCCTGCTGCGATATCCCTCTACATGGAGCACGGAATAAATCTATTCCAGGATGAGCTTGGAATTGCCGTTTGCGCCCAGCACAACAATGGGGGGCTTTCAGGCGACACATGGTGGGAATCTCCCGATCTCTCCCATTTTTATCCCGTTGGCGAGGTGAATGGTTCGCATGGAGTTTATCGCCCGGGCGGAGCGGCGCTGAATGCCGGACAGGTTGGAGCTTTCAGGGCCGCAGAACATATTTCCCGCAAAGATAATACCTCTGCGTTCAATGCTGATTTGGCTCTGAAGATTGCGTCCGATAAAATCCAGGAGCTGAGAGAATGGATTGCAAAATCCAGGAATAGAAGAGACTGGCGCAGTGAAAGATCCGAATTTCAGGACAGGATGAGCAGTCATGCGGCCCATATAAGATCCGAATCGGGGCTTTGCGCGGCACGGGATGCCGCCTGGGAGCAGTTCAGGAGAATCAAGCTGGAGGGGCATGCAATAGAGTCGGAAGAGGATGCCGCCGAATCGCTGAGAAATATTCAGCTCTGTTTTGCGCATGCGGTCTATCTTGACGCAATTTCATTTGCAGTTGAATCGGGAGTGGGCAGTCGCGGCTCCGCAATTGTCCTCTCCGAAAAGGATGGAGATCAAATAGACGCGGATCTCCTTAAGGAATGGCGCATCCAGAACTGCAATCCATTATTTCTTGAGCAAGTTCTTGAAACGAAATTTTCTGATGGCTCCGCGCAAATCAGGCATGGATGGGTTCCCAGGCGACCTATCCCGGAAAGCGATCTCTGGTTCGAGACCCTCCTGAAAAGCATATCCGCAAACGTTCAGTAAACACCCGTAGTTGAGCCTGAAAAAACGGGTAAAAAAGCTCTCGTAAATACCCCGAAGGAATAAGGAAACTTGCGTGGTAAATATTCTCTGAACTACGTCGTTAAGCGAATGTTTACCTTGCCTGCCTTGGGAAGAGAATTATTGCTGTTTTTCAGGTTTCATAACCAGAGCCGCAAGCGGAGGCAGAGTCAAGTTCAGGCTGAACGGATGGCTGTGGAAGGGATAATTTTCTGCGTTCACCGCCCCTTTGTTGCCAATTCCTGAGCCTCCATAGACTGCGGCATCTGAATTGAAGATTTCCAGCCATCTTCCATCGAAGGGAACTCCGATGCGGTAGTTTTCCCTTACGATAGGGGTGCAGTTCAGGACGATTAGAACGAGAGTCCTTCTGTCTTTCCCCCATCTCAAATATGAGAGAACTGACTGTTTGACGTCGCTGACATCAACCCATTCGAACCCTGACTGTGTAAAATCGTTTTCCCAAAGGGGGGGATTGGCTCTATAGGTGTGGCATAGATCCTTCATGGCAAGCTTAAGACCCGCATGCATCGGATATTTGAGGAGCATCCAGTCTAGCGATTTTTTGCAGTCCCACTCGTTCCATTGGCCCAGCTCGGCGCCCATGAACATGAGCTTCTTGCCTGGGTGAGTCATCATGTACGAGTAAAGGAGCCGCGCGTTGGCGAATTTCTGCCAGTAGTCTCCGGACATCTTGTCAAGTATGGAGCGCTTTCCATGCACCACCTCGTCGTGGCTGAGAGGAAGGACGAAGTTTTCGCTGAAGGCATACCAGAGGGAGAATGTCAGCTTGTCGTGGTGGTAGCTTCTGAAGACAGGATCTTTGGAGAAATACTCGAGGCTGTCGTGCATCCAGCCCATGTTCCATTTGCATGTGTAGCCGAGACCGCCAGTGAAGACAGGTCTTGTCACGCCAGCCCAGGCGGTGGACTCTTCTGCGACCATGAGAGTCCCAGGGAAAATTTCGTGGGTAAGCTCGTTGAGCCTCTTCATGAAATTGATCGCCTCGATGTTCTCGTTCCCGCCATACCTGTTCGGGATCCAGTCCCCGTCGGTCCTGGAGTAGTTGAGATAGAGCATGGATGCAACGGCGTCAACTCTGAGCCCGTCTATGTGGAATCTGTCCAGCCAATACAATGCGTTGCCTATCAGGAAGTTGCGAACTTCGCAACGGCCGTAGTTGAAGATATATGTGCCCCAGTCGCGGTGCTCTCCCTGCTTGGGATCCAGATGCTCGTAGAGGGCGGTTCCGTCGAAGCGTCCGAGCGAGAATGCATCCTTCGGAAAGTGCGCCGGTACCCAGTCCATGAAGACTCCGATGCCCTTTGAATGCATGTAGTCAACGAAATATGCGAAATCGTCTGGACTGCCGTGTCTGGCGGTCGGGGCGTAGTAGCCTGTCGTCTGGTAGCCCCAGGACTGATCGAAGGGATGTTCTGTGATGGGGAGCAATTCTATGTGCGTGTAGCCCATTTCCAGGATATGGTCTGCAAGACAGTGGGCGATGTCCCGGTAGCTGTGGAAGTCGTCTTCGTCCTTTGGATCGAGCTCCCTGAGGCCAGGTCCCCGCCAGGAGGCGAGATGCACCTCGTAGATGTTCATGGGGCGTTCGAGCCAATTGGTGCTTTTTCTTTTTTCTATCCATTCGTCGTCCGTCCACTTGAATTGCGAGTCTCCGCAGACGATTGCCGCGGTTCTTGGTCTTAGTTCGGTCTTATATGCGTAGGGATCCAGCTTGAGAAATATGTCGCCGTTCCGCGCGCGGATTTCAAATTTATAGACGTCACCCTCGGACATTCCCGGGATGAAGAGCTCCCAAATTCCAGACGAGCCGACCAGCCTCATCATGTGTCTGCGGCCGTCCCAGCAGTTGAAGTCTCCGACGACCGAGACGCGCTCGGCGTTTGGTGCCCATACGCTGAAAAGTACGCCGTCAACGGTTCCCATTTTTTTTATATGAGCGCCCATGAAATCATAGACGCGGCGATGTTCGCCCTCGTTGAAGAGATGTCTGTCGAGCTCGCCGATCCCCGGCAGGAAGCAGTACGGATCGTGTGATTGGTTTGCCGTCCCGTCTGCAAAGACTTTCTTCACTTCGTAGGCGAAATGCTGGTCTGTATTCTGGAATTCGGCGACGAAGAGGGGCGATTCAGGGATTTTCGCCGCTTCGACGCAGGACTTTTCCGATATGATGGAGACTGAGCTCGCCATCGGGTCATAGACTCTTACGACGATGGAGTGCTTTTCAGGGCAGTTGTGCATTCCTAGAATGGAGTGCGGATCTTTGTGCCGCCCCTCGAGAAGCGCTAGGAGCTCCGATTCGGATGGAATCAATCCTGTCTGCAACATGTACGTCTCCTCTTTTTTTATGGGCGGAATTTCCGGAAATCGAAAACAGCGCAAAGCTTTCCTACAATATCACTCGAAGCGGATGCAATCAACCTAAAAAGGAGAGGAAAGGCTGATTTGCAAAATTAATGGAGATATTATTGATAAAAAAGTTGAAAAGCGTCCTTCGCTTTTCATATTAGAGCCCGTTGTAAAAGTCATAAACCGAGCCGTTGAGGAAACCATTGGAGGGCTCGCAAATATTTCTGGCAGGGGGCAATACCCATGCGGTCTTGCCTCTGGCGGAAATATGAAGCAAGCGCCAGATGGAACCGCAACCCTTTAGGGATGAAGTTCTTATGAAATCATACTTCGCCCCGAACTCCTCTTACAGAAGGAAGCTAAAAAATGAAGAAGCCAAAAGTTTTGATTATCACCGGATACGGGCTCAACTGCGAAGCCGAAACATCCGCGGCGTTCGAGGTCTGCGGCGCGGCGACAGAGCTTATGCACCTCAACGATCTCGAATCGAAGCGCTCTGTTCTGGACAAATTTGGAATATTGGTCTTCATCGGAGGCTTCTCATTCGGCGACCACCTTGGCGCAGGCGCAGTTTTTGCTAACAGAATCAAATGCAGATTTACGGAAAATCTCGGACGCTTTGTCGCCGACGGAAAAATGATAATTGGGATCTGCAACGGATTTCAGACGATAACGCGGCTGGGGCTCGTCCCAGCTCTAGGCGGCAAGTATTTCACCCGGGAGGCGGCGCTCGCGCACAACGACTCAGGACTCTTCAGAGACGACTGGATCACTCTCAAGGCAAACCCTGAAAGCCCCTGCATCTGCACAAGGGGGATCGGTCTCATCCGGCTTCCCATCAGGCACGGTGAGGGAAAATTCGTCGCGGAAAAGCAGATTCTGGATCAGATTGAAAAGAAAAATCTTGTGGCGCTCAGATATTGCGACGAGAGCGGAACTTGCGGTGCCGGCTTTCCAGCAAATCCCAACGGTTCTCTGAACGACATAGCAGGGATATGCGACGAGACAGGAAGGATATTCGGTCTGATGCCGCATCCGGAGGCCTTCCTTTCCCCGTTCAACGATCCTGACTGGACAAGACGTTCTGCGCTCGGAGAAAAGCTTCCTGACAGCGGAGAAGGCACCGCGATATTCAGGAACGCCGTCAGGTTCGCGTCCGAAAATATCTGATCCTCGGGTGAAAATTCGCTGAACTCCTGCAAGAATGGTAAAAATTCAGACATCTGAATCCGCGACATCGTTAAAGTCCGCGAGATTTAATCGAATCTTCTTTATAATCAGGAAATAACAATATTTGATTGCTGATCCTTAGCAGATTTGACATGTGAAAATGAAAGTGGCACTTTTTTAGCCGCGGAGTGGCGGAGGG
>DYRX01000238.1 GCA_020718525.1 Victivallis vadensis | reverse complement strand
TATCTTTTCATATCGTTGCCAACGACAACGCTGACATCGCAGTTGATGACATTGAGCTCATCGTTGTTCCACTGCCACCGGTGCCACAACTGCTCTCTCCCGTCGGCGGCGAAAGTCTCTACACCGGCACCGCCTATCAGATTGCATGGAAAATGCCCGGCAAAGACAAGATCAAAATCGAACTGCTGAAGTCTGGCGCTCCCGATGCGCTGATTGCAGAGCAGGCAGAAAACACCGGAGCATTCCTCTGGCAGATCCCGCTCGACCAGAAGCTGGGAGCCGATTTCAAAATCAAGCTCAGCAATGCTTCGGTCCCGGCAAACTCCGACGAGAGCGATGCGGATTTCGCCATAAAAAATCCTGCTCTCCAGATCATTTCGCCAAACGGCGGCGAAACCTGGACACAAAATACCCCCTACGAAGTGAAATGGAGCTCCGAGGGCATGCTACCCGGAGACAACGTCAGCATAGACCTGCTTAAGGCTTCGCAAAAACTCGTCTCGATCGCCGAATCCGCTCCCAATTCCGGAGCCTTGCAGTGGAAGCCGGGCGAAAACATCGAGCCCGGAAACGATTACACGATAAAAATCTTCCTGGCGCCACGCCCGGACATCGCCGACTTGAGCGACGCTTCATTCACAGTGCTAGCCGCCCCTAAATTTGAATTGATGGCGATCGCCCTGCCTTCGGACGGAGGAAGCACAGTACCTGCAAGCGGCACAACTGTCCTTGTCTCCGCTGGCGCCCCCTATGAAATCGAGGCGATTCCGGCGACAGGATACTTCTTCAACGGCTGGACCGCCCTGAAATCTGCGAAATTCGCAAATGCAAACATGATGAAAACCGCTGTGACATTGTCGGAAAACGACACAGCCACTGCCGCGTTCTCAAGCGAGATTCCTGACACTGCAATGCTCACAATATCCATCTCCCCTCCCCTCTCCGGAAAGACAACGCCGGCACCGGGTGTCGTCAACGTCCTCAAAAACGTGCCTGCTCCCGTTTCTGCCGAAGCAAATCCCGGCTGGAAATTTGTCAATTGGACTTTCTCGGGAAGTGCCAAAATCACAGATACTGCATTGCCGCAGACCGATGTCACTCTCGGTGGAACCGGCGCCATTGTTGCGAATTTCGCGGAAATTCCAAGAGATGTCAAGCTCAATTGCGCTGTAGAGCCTGCAGAAGGCGGCTCGATGACTCCGCTTCCCGGCGGTCACAACGTCAAAACTGGCGAGGACATTCCAGTCATCGCCTCTCCTGCTGAAAGCTACTATTTCACTGGCTGGACTCAAATTGACGGAGCAAGAGTGAAAGATGCCAGTTCCGCTTCGACCAGCGTGAAAATGAATGCCGATGGAAAGGTCGTCGCCAATTTCTCCAAATCTGAGCCGGCGTCGAAAAATCTTACTATCGTTGTAGGTGGAAATGGAGAAACAGAGCCAGCCACCGGAAACTATTCCATAAAGGTTGGCGTAACACAGCAGATCAAGGCAAGCCCGAAACCCGGCTCGGTGTTCAAGGAATGGCAGGTGATCGGAGGAACTGTCGCAGATTTGAAAGCTCCTCTCACGACAGTGCTTTTCAACGACGACACTATACTAACCGCAAAATTCGAAAACGGATCTTCGACGCTGACAATGGCTGTCATGCCTGAGAAAGGCGGTTCAACTGCGCCTGCAGTCGGGACTCAGACTTTCGAAAACAACTCTATGCAAAACATAAGCGCGAAAGAAAATATTGGGTTCATGTTCATGAACTGGACAATCGTCGGCGCCGCGACAATCATAGACGCGAAATTGCCAAGCACATCAATCGTTCTTACTGGAGATGCCAGCGCAATTGCGAATTTCGCACCGATAGCTCCGAAGGCGGATCTCACTATGGCTGTGAATCCGGCAGAAGCTGGAACTACGCTTCCTGCATTGGGGACAAGCATAGTTGATACTGCGGTTGAATTTGAAATTTCTGCAAGCCCATCCCCCGGATTTGTGTTCACTGGCTGGAGCGCCACGGAGAAAGCTGTTCTCACGGATGCCGCCAAGCCTTCGACGAAGGCGCTGACAACCGGCGATGCCACGATCACGGCAAACTTCGAGACAGCCGCGCCAGTCAACTTCGAGATATCTTCAAACCCGTCTTCCTCGGGCTCGACCCAGCCGCAGACAGGTACCCACAAGCTCACCCCTGGAATCAAGCATCCCATCAAGGCGGTTGCCGCCGAGTCCTTCGTGTTTTCCAGCTGGACTGCAAGCGGCGGAGCTGTCATAACAAATCCTCTAGTGTCTGAAACTGAAGTAATCCTCGACGCCGACGGCTCCGCAGTCGCCAATTTCGAAATCTATGTACCCAAGTACAAGCTCACTGTCGTAGGCGGAAGCGGAAGCGGACTTTACGCCGAAGCGATGCAAGTCCCAGTTGTCGCCGATCCTGCGCCAGATGGAATGTCTTTCGATTCTTGGAGCGGAGACATTGCGAATATTTCAAATCCAATAGCCTATTCCACTAATATCATCATGCCGAAACAGGATATCCAGATCACGGCGAACTACAAGAAGATCTTCTACACTTTGACGGTTGTGAAAGGCAGTGGAGGCGGATCTTATTCTCCTAACGCGCAGGTGCAGATCGTGGCGGAAAGCATTGAAGGCAAGGAATTTTTCTCCTGGAGCGTTTCCGGCAGTTCAGAGCTTGCCGACAAATCTGCGTCCTCAACAACATGCACCGTGAAGGGAAATTCGACCGTCACTGCCAATTACGTTGACGTTGGCGGGGGTTCTTCAATTGTAGTAGCAAGTCCGAATGGAGGAGAGAGCCTGCTCCAGGCTTCGACTCACGAAATAGCTTGGATTTCCAAGAACCTCGAAGGGAACGTCAAAGTCGAGCTTTATCAGAATGGTGTCTTCTCGCAGGTCCTTTCTGCCTCTGAAGGCAACGATGGAGCATATGCCTGGACCGTTCCGGCAAGCAGTGGGGACGGATACAAGATTAAAATCAGCTCCCTCGACGGCAAATCCTCCGACTATAGCGATGCTTCCTTTGCGATAGTCGGCTCCGCAAGCGTAAAGCTCAAAATGGTCTGCGATGGCGCAGACCAGGGTGAGACAAGCCCTTCTGTTGGAATTCACACTGTCCAGGCAAACACCTCGATAGAAATCCTTGCCGTCCCAGAAGCTGGCTATAAATTCGCACGCTGGGAAGGAGACTCCAACGTCAGCATCACTGATAAGACGAGCGAATCGAGCTTTGCCATTCCCATTGCGGACTGCACTGTGACTGCCGTTTTCAGGCTGGACTACAAGATCGGCGACTTCGGCAAAGTCAAGATCAAACTCGACAGCGCCAAGACCAACTCTGACAGCATCCTGATCACAAAATCCGAGGTGCCTGACGACGTTGGCACCGACGATTTCAGCGTTGACAAGTTCCACTTCAAGCTCGTTGTTGACGATTTTTCAGTCGAGCTGAACAGAGGAATAGAAAAGCTTAAAGATACAGGAACGCTCAAAAAGGCAGGCAAAAAGGAAGTATATGTCTATAAGCCAAACGAAGGGCAGGCGGCAGTTTCCCTCATACTGAGCCTAGGCGATCCGGCAAAAGGCAAAAAGCCTTTCTACAGCATCAAAGTCTCGAAAGTTCAGGCTTTCTCCAAGATTGACAGCTCCGACGGGCTCGACATCTTTTTCAGCGTCGGCGACAAACTATTTGGAGACAATATAGACCTCGACGAATCAATGCAGTGGAGCTTCGTCTCTCCCATGAACACGTCTGAAAGCATCGAGACCGATGGAACCCAGGCAAACCCGTTCACAATCCAAAAAGCGAGCGGAAAATCGTCAAACTTCGCCCAGGGAAAAGATGCCTTCTCGATAGTCTCTGCAACCATCGAGAAAATTGACTTTGATCTGACTGATTCCGTTTCGATCTCGATTGACGAGCGCGTCGAAATCATTGAAAATCTTGTCGCCGCCTCCGCTGACAAGAAAATTTTCAAGGCCAAGGGACAGACTGCGGATCTCGCAAAATACGCGTTGCTACTCGATTTCGGAAGCGGGCTTTGGTCTTTCCGCCTTGGCGCCGCGAATGATCTGGCGGAGGAAATTTATGAGAACGACGGGGTTGACATCATTCTGCAGGTGGGCGACTACGAAAGCGGTCTGCGTTTGAACGGAAGCAGAAAAATAACATTGAGCTACCCAAAGAAGTAACAGAAGGAAGAAGACTATGCCGTTTCTCGGAAAAAAATATCTTCTTGGCACAAAGACCGCCTCTCAAATATTCAAGACCATTGAGACTCTCCCAGTTGTTGACGCGCACAACCACGCCAATGTCGCAGAAATTGCGGCGAACAAGAATTACGCCAATCCGTGGCACTTGTTTGCCGCGACCGATCATTACGTGTGGGAAGTCCTCCGCAAGCGTTCTGTGCCAGAAGAGTTCATAACCGGAAACGCGGATCCGGAAAATAAATGGCTCAAAATGGCGGAAGTCTTTCCAGAAATAGCCGGAAACCCCGTCTACGAATGGATACATCTTGATCTGAAGAGATACTTGGATATTGACGATGTACTAGGACCTGACACAGGACTGAAAATATGGAAGAAGGCTTCCAAAGTTCTGGCAAAAAAGTCCATGCGCCCGCAGGAGCTCCTAGAAAAAATCGGCATCGAAACAATGTGTTCCACTGACGACCCCTGCGACACGCTCGAATTCCATGACATTGTCAACAGATCCAAGGGCAGACCTTTCATCCGTCCGACCTGGCGGCCAGACAAGGCGATGAACATCTTTTCCCCTGCCTGGAAGGAATATATAGCCAAATTGGGAGAAAGATACTCGCTCCGAGTCTCCACTCTCGACGGATTGATTTCGGCTCTCTCTGCATCGCATGACTTTTTTGCGGGGAAAGGATGCAAGGCCAGCGATCATGGAGTTGTCGTCCCTTTCAGCGGAACCGGGGATAAAAACCAGGCTTCAAAGGTCTATTCAAAGGTTATGGCAGGCGACACACCCACCCGCGAAGACTCGGCAATATTCATGGACTTCATCTTCGGCGAGCTCGCCCGCCTGGACTCGGAAAAAGGCTGGGTTTTCCAGCTTCACATGGGCGCAGTGCGGGATGTGAGAAACAAACTCTTCGTAGAAATCGGACCTGACAGCGGCGGAGATGTTTCCGATCACGACCTCTCCATACTTCCTCCGTTGAAGATCTTCCTCAACCGCTTCGACGAAATCCTAAAAGTCGTCCTCTATTGCCTCGAGCCTGGTCATCAGGCAACCCTTGCGACCATGTCTAGAGCATTTGGAGCAAAGGTCTTCCTGGGCTCGGCTTGGTGGCTTTGCGACACGCCGGTCGGAATGCGTAGACAGCTCGAATACATCTCGAGCGTTGATCTTTTTGCGAATTTCGCAGGAATGGTCTCCGATTCGAGAAAGCTTCTCTCCTATGGCTCCCGGCATGAGATGTTCAGACGAGTCCTCTCAAATGTACTCGGTGAATTGGTGAATGCCGGACAAATGCCCATGGATGTCGCAAAATTGCTCGCCCTCAGGATCAGCTACCTCAATCCTAAAGAAATCTTTGAAATCTGAAGAGATGCCTCTCTTCAAGACAAAAACTGGTTTCCTTCACGAAGCGGAGCTTGCAGACGCTCTTTCGTCTCTGCAAATCAAAGGAGCCAATCTGATGCTCTCTTCGAGTCTGCTGAGCCTCGGAAGGCCCTGCGACAGCTCCTGTCCGGAAAAAATTCTGGATATATTTCTCTCTGAGCTGGGATCCGCCGGAACACTTTCAGTCCCCGCCTTCTCTTTCAGCGCCTACAACGGGGAAAGCTTCGATCCTGAAAGATCCAAATCTATTGTTGGCGTTCTCGGAGAAAGGGCGCGCCTCCATGGCAGTTTCTCTAGAACTGTCCATCCAATATACTCGCATGCCTGTTCCGGGAAAGAGCTTCCTAATCTGATGAAGCAGGACTATTCCACATGCTTCGGGAAAAATTCATATTTCGATATTTTCTGCTCGACAATGGATTCCATGATAGCCGTACTGGGAACAACTCTTAGCTCAATGGCATTCTACCACTACTACGATCAGCTCTACTCCGCGCCCGGAAGGTTTCTGAAAAAATTTTCCGGCAGGATTTTGGACGACGGCATCGAGCGCGAAGTAGAATTCGACTCCTACGTGAAGGACTACGATTTCTACAAGGACAAAATGAACAGCCTCGCCAGATTTGACGCCCTCGCGACAGAGCTAGGACTTCTGAAACACATCCCATTGGGCGACAATTACTTGCACGTGATAAGAGAAAAGGGTTTTTCAAAGCTCTACAAGACCTGTCTGCTCTGCAATCAAAGCTATTTTCTCTGTTCGAGCAGGGATGAGTGGGAAGAATATTTCCCAAAAAACAGATTCGACCTCTTCCATGGAAAACTCGAAAAAGAACAATTAGCCCGAGCTGAAAAGATATTCTCGTCGCTTGAAGACGGCACCCCGGCTTAGGGGCTTTTGCGAAATAACTTCAGAATTCCTGACTCGTGGAAATTCAGATGTCTGAAGTTATTTTGCAACAGCCCCTTGGACAAAGAATCGGGCTGATTCGGGACAGCTATTCATAGCCGGCCATCTTGTTGGTGAAATAGGTCATGTGAGAAGTGTTGAAGCGTTTTTCCGTCCCTGAATGACCGTCGAGATAGAGCATCGGAACGCCTATGTCCTTGTGCTTGGGCTCGGCATCCATAAAGCGGCAGGAATTTTGAGTGTAATTG
>DYRX01000542.1 GCA_020718525.1 Victivallis vadensis | reverse complement strand
ACGGCTGGAGCCGAAATGTGCTCGTTCTCCAGATTGAATCCAAACTGCATCAGCGACAGGGCAAGGCAATCAACAATTTTCCCCTGACGCTGCCGCCGCCCGATTCCGACATGGCGGCCCAGGTCTTCAAAGATCCCTACCTCTTCGATTTTCTCGGTACCGCCGATCCGCGCAAGGAACGCGAAGTGGAGCAGGCGCTTGTCGATCATATCCAGCGCTTTCTGCTGGAACTGGGGTCCGGGTTCGCCTTTGTCGGTCGCCAGGTCCATCTGGAAGTGGAAGAGGTGGATTTCTACCTCGACCTGCTCTTCTATCACCTCAAGCTGCGCCGCTATATCGTCGTGGAGCTGAAGGCTGTTCCCTTCGACCCCGCCTTTGTCGGCAAACTCAACCTCTATCTTTCCGCCGTGGACGACCTGCTGCGCTACCCCGACGACAAACCGACCATCGGCCTGCTGCTCTGCAAAAGCAAAAAGCAGCTCATTGTCGAATACGCCCTGCGCGGTTTCAGCAAGCCCATAGGTGTTGCCGAATGGGAAACGCAGCTCACCGAAACGCTGCCCGAAGAACTCAGAGGCAGCCTCCCGAGTATCGAAGAGCTTGAGGCGGAACTGGTTGAAGGAGAGGAAGATGAATGAAGTCGGAAACATGGTTCCGATCAGACGGGAATTTGTGCAGCGGCGCGTGGCAGAGATTAGCCACGCCATTCTCGACAAGGCGGATGAACTCAAGAAAATTGCGGGGCCAAAGAAACAGAGGAAGAACCCTGGCTTCAAACTTCACGCTTCCCCTTCATACTTTATTGGTGGCGACGAGCAAGAAGAATTTCGAGGATTTGGGGGGATGAAGTGCGAAGTGAGGAGTTGGAAGGGTGAAAAAAGAGCGGCAATCGGCGTTTCAAATCTTATGCTTCACAGTTCGCCCTTCTTCCTGGCCAGCGAACAGGTTTTTGAGGAGTTGGGTTTATGAGCTGGACTGAAACAGATTTTGAGGACATTTACGCCATTCCCTCAAAGAATGGACTCACTCGTCCGGCTCGTGTGCGCGGAAATGGATATAAGATGATCAACATGGGAGAACTTTTTGCGCACGATCGCATTGGTGATGTTGATATGGAGCTTGTTCCCATGAATGAGAAGGAAATCTCAACTATGTTGGTCGATTCAGGAGATCTCCTTTTCGCGAGACAGTCATTGGTCTTAGCGGGTGCAGGGAAGTGCTCTCTTGTCGTAAAGGTTGAACAACCAACAACATTCGAGTCTCATATTATTCGAGTCCGGCTAAAGCGCGAAATCGCCGATCCGGTTTTTTACCATTATTATTTCAAATCCCCTGTATGCAGGATTCGCTCAATCGTAACCCACGGCGCCGCTTTATTATGATGCCCGCGGCGAAAAGCTGGGCATAGCCGTAGGCGACCTG
>DYRX01000237.1 GCA_020718525.1 Victivallis vadensis | reverse complement strand
CTTGGAAATTTCTACACATTGCGCGATCTCGTCGCGATGGGATATTCCGGAAGAGAAGTCCGCTGGACTCTGCTGGGGACACATTACAGGAAAAAACTGAATTTCTCCCTCTCTTTTCTTGATTCTGCAAGACTCGTCCTGAAAAGTTTCGACAGCTTCTTCACCCGATTGCGCGAGATTGAGGGGCTTTCAAAATCCGGCGAAGATGCCGTGGAAATCGTGGATAAAGCGGACAGCGATTTTATGAACGGAATATCCGACGACCTCAATGTTTCAGAGTCAATCGCAGCGATGCGCATTCTTGAAAGGGAGGCGAACAAAATGATCGAATCTGCCTCTCTCTCCTCAGCCGGCGCCGCATCCATCCTTAAGGCATTTAAGAACTTTGATCGCATTTTTTCCGTATTTGATCTGGATGAGGCGAAGGATGAAGTCCCGTCTCAGATACTTGCGCTTGCAGAGGAGAGACTGCTTGCCAGAAAGAGAAAGGACTTTGCCCGCGCTGACGAAATCAGAAAGGAGCTGGCGGCAGGAGGATGGCAGATCGAAGACACTCCCCAGGGATCAAGGGTTAAAAAATCCGAGCAGTGAACGCATTTCGCCTTTGCTCGCTAGGAAAACCGGATTGGAGATATTTGCATGCACAAAAATAAACTTAGAGTCGGGGTCGTCGGAGTCGGTGCCCTTGGCAGGCTTCACGCCAAATTCTACAGATTGAACCAGGATGCCGAGCTGGTCGGCGTCCATGACATGAATTCGGAGGCGGCTGAGAAGGCGTCCACCGAGTTTTCATGCAAAAAATTTGAGGATCCAATTGCCCTTGCTTCGGAATGCGACGCCTTGAGCGTCGCCGTGCCGGCATTCGCCCACTTCGAGACGGCGATGCCCCTTCTGAAAATGGGGAAACATGTTCTCATTGAAAAGCCAATCACGACTGAAGTCCCCCATGCTAGACAGCTTGTGGCATCTGCAAAAAAGAAAAATCTCGTTCTCGGCGTTGGACACGTTGAAAGATACAATCCGCTGACCGACAGCATCGGGCTCCTTTCAACACCGCCGCTTTTCATTGAAGTGCAGAGACTTGCGCCATTTCCACCGCCAAGACCGGGGCTCTATCCGAGAGGCACCGAAGTCGGCATTGTTCTTGATCTCATGATACACGATCTGGACATAATTCTTGCGATTCTCAAAGACAAGGCTTCTTCCGTGGACGCAGTCGGAATGCCGGTTTTATGCAACGACGAAGACATCGCCAACGCTAGGATCAGATTTTCAAAAGGAACAGTGCTCAACATCACCGCCAGCAGAATGAGCCAGGAATACTCGAGAAAAATCAGAATTTTCCACAGGGACTCCTATCTGACCCTAGACTTCGCTAAAAAATCGGGGATCGAATATTCAATCAAGGACGGGGCAATCTCCTCCAGGCCCCTCTGCGTGACGGACCGGAACGCCCTCCAGGATGAGATAGACGATTTTGTCAGATCATCTCTATTGACAATTGAAAGCGGCGTCCTGCAGAAAATGAAGGTGACCGGCGAGGATGGTCTGGCAACTCTGGAACTCGCGGCGCGGATCATTTCCGGGATCAGGAAGAATCACATGAAAAATCCGCTCTACAGCGTCGGAAAGGACGCATATGCAGATTTCTGCGAAGTCCGCAAAATCAAAAAAGAGTCTGAATGAAAACCGGAATTTCAAGCCTGGCAAGCCCGTCGAAGATCAACATTTATCTCAGGATTCTTGGCAGGCGCCCTGACGGATACCATGAAATAGAGACCATATTCATTCCTCTGACGCATCCGTCGGATCTTGTCAGCGTCGAGTTTCTTGAAAGCGAGGGGCTTTCTGTCTCCGGCGATTCGGACTTGATTCCCAGAGACGAGTCGAACATCTGCTGGAAGGCGGCGATGAAATATGCGAAATCCGCAAATATTGCGCCCTCCTGGAAGATTGGCATAAAGAAGAATGTCCCAGTTGCCGCAGGCCTTGGCGGCGGCAGTGCGAACGCCGCGACACTGCTGAGAATTCTTCAGAATGAATACAATGCTCTTTCGGAAGCTGAGATCCGTTCCGTCAGTGCAGAAATCGGAGCTGACGTCCCCTTCTTTCTGAATCCGTCTCCATCTGCGGCGACAGGAATTGGCGAAAAATTGACACCCATACGTCTCTCGACAAGCTTTGATATCCTGCTCTTGAATCCCAAATTTCCTGTCTCGTCATCATGGGCTTATACTAATATTATCTTAAATCCCGATCCGCATCCGAGTCTGAATGAAATGATACGTCAACTTGCGGATGCTAATCAAGTGGGGGTGTCTAAATTGCTGCGCAACGATTTGGCGGCGGCGCTCTATCTGAAATTTCCCCTTCTGCAGATATTGAGAGACGAACTGTGTTCAGAAGGAGCTATGTCGGCTGAAATCAGCGGGAGCGGTCCAAGTCTTTTCGGACTTTTCGCATCCGGAGATGATGCTGACAAGGCCGCCAGCTTTTTCTCATTGAAATACGGATCGGCGCTGACAGTCATAAGGACGCATACATGAACAGCAAGCTGAAGATTCTGTCCTTTGCCCTCTTTTGTGTAGCGCTTTGCGCCGCCCTTCTTTTTTTTATTATACCCGGTGGGTTTCAAGCTTTTGGCAGGAGCGAGGAGATGCAGGTGGCGAGACTGATTCGAAGCGTTCCTGACGACTATTCTATGTCATCGTCTTCATCTTTCAGACTGATTGCAAAAACCATTTGGGCACAGGTTCCGCGCCTGCTTGGAATGTCAAGGGCATCTCCAGTTTTCAACAGCGAAGACTACGTTTCAAAATACGATATAGCAAGCAAGATTATGGAATTTGGCGATTCCGCACGTCCTGTTTTAGAGAAGCATCTTAAAACATCTGCCAGAAAAGAGGAGCGTTGGCTCTGCGCGGATTTGCTTGGCGATCTGGGCAATAATTCTTCAATTCCCGTATTGACCGACGCACTGCTTTCTGACTCTGACGCGGAAGTGAGAGGCACAGCCGCCGAATCGCTTGGAGAAATTGGAGATCCGGCTTCCCTCCCGCTTCTCATCAGCACTTTTGCCAAGGAGCGCGACAATAGCGCGAAAAAGAAAATAATCGAGGGAATTGAGCACTATGACGATGAAGCCGCAATAAATTTTCTTTCTTTTGCGCTAAAGTCGGAGAAAGATCCTGAGATCAGGACTGCCGCTGTCGGCTCACTTGCGAATTTCGCAAATCTTCCCGATGTCCAGAATGCCATCGTTGAAGCTTTCATGACAGAAAAAGACGAAAGCGCCCTTCAGGCGATTGTCAAAGCGATCGGTAGAATGCCCAAAAAGGCTTGCATCCCCATCCTAATGGATCTTTTGAGGAGCGAGGCAAAGCCGGCTATTCGTTTCGAAGCGGCAATGGGCATAAGCAAATGCGGGGACAAATCTTTGGGAAAGCAGTTGCTGGAAGCGTTTCGCGCAGAAAAAGATGAGAACATAAAAAGCATGATTGGGGAATGTCTCGGAAAATTCCGTGAATTGGAGGCGTTTCCGGAAATTCTAGCGGAATTTCCAATCGTAAAAAAAGAGGCCCCCTCCGAGTTAAAGCCTTCGTCAGGCACTCTTTTTGGAGGATCTCATGGCACGGGGGACTCGTATGAAAACAATTACGTAGGCGGAGAATACTGCTACGGACTTGAAGACAATCTGACAAACGCTCGGCTTGCCTGGGCACTGGGCATGATGCGCGATACTTCAGCCTTGCAGGCGCTTACGGAGCAATTGGAAAAAAGCTCGAATTCGAAGTACCGCATAATACTATTGACCGCGATCGGCAGAATTGACGCTCCTCGGGCACGCGCCATACTTTGCGAGAGGCTGAGCGGCGACGCAGACCATCTCCTGCGCGAATCCGCCGCCAAGGCTTTGTCTAAAATAAAATGCGAAGAGTCGGAAAAGGCGCTCTCATCCGCATTGAGAAGCGAATCCAATTCGGAAGTCATTTCTGCTATTATGGAGGGAATTGCCTTTCAAAATTCTCCTGGAGCATTTGATATTTTGCGCTCCTATCTCAGCAACTCAGATTCAAATATCCGAAAGGCGGCAATTTCCGGAATCGCATGGATCGGCGGAAAGGATGCGATGAATCTTCTTTTGGATCTTCTTCAGACAGAAAAGGAAAAAACTGTCGTAAGCAGAATTGCCAACGCCTTGGGGATGATCGGAGATTCTGCCGCGTTGGACGCCATCTCTGCTCTTGTCGGAGACCAGGGCAAGGACAGTCCAGCGGAAGCTTCGTGCTGGGCTCTCGGTCATATCTACGACAACAGAGCTTTGCCCTTCCTCGAGAAGGCATTGGAAAGGAAAGATACAGTTTTTGGCTCAGCGTTTGCTTTGGCTGAGATACGCGACAGAAGCGCAATCCCTGCTCTGAAAAAATCTCAATCTCAACTTAAAAAGAACACAAATGAGCGCTTCGCCTGCAACGTGGCAATTACCTTGCTGGGTGACAATTCATGTGTTCTGGAAATCGCAGAATCTATCAAAAAGAATCAGGCATATTGGGAGCGCTTTGCGATTCTTTGCTGTATGATTGCAAGCACAGATCCGGAGCGGATAAAAATTCTAGAAAATCTTTGCAACGACAATTCCGAGACACTATCGCAGATGGCGCAGGCTGTTCTTGACGGAAAAGGCATCAAGGCGTTCGAGATTGCTCTATCATCCGATAAAGAAGATGACTCGAAATATTATGCATTGAGTGCGATGCTCTTTTTTGACGGCTTGGCTGAGTTCAAGGAGCTTGTCGAGCCGCTTCTTTGCGATGGAGATGAGAACGTCAGGGAATCCGCTCTGCTCGTTCTCCGGCGGATTGAAAAACAAAAATTGAAAGGCGAATGAAATGTCAGAAAATCATGTGAGAGTCCGATTTGCGCCGTCTCCGACCGGCCATGTGCATATAGGAAACATAAGAACTGCAATATTCAACTGGCTTTTCGCAAGACACAGCGGTGCTGAATTTCTTCTGCGTGTCGAGGATACGGACAGAGAGCGTTCGACGCAAGAGGCGATAAAGACGCTTCTTGAGTGCATGGACTGGCTTGGACTTTCCTATGATGGAGAAATTTTATATCAGAGCTCAATGCTGGAGTCCCATAGAGCCGCCGCGAAAAAACTTGTGGAAGGCAAATGGGCGCGCCGCAAAGACAACGCCGGAAACGCTCCTATTCTCTTTATTCTGCCCTGGAATGCAGAGACTCTGCCATTTGTGAGAGAATCAGGACAGGCATCAATAATATGCCATGCGGAATCTCCTTTCGAGATTTCACCATTCGGCATCTCCTACTCGATTCCGAACGCGAAGGGGGGTGCATCTCCTCAAAGCGCTTCGCTGGCAGGCTTCAGAGGACTGCGCCTCTTCGACAAGAATTCCGCATGCGTCTTCGATCTGGAAAAATCGGTCAGCTCGATTCTTGAGAGCAATGAACTGCGAAGATTCGAGGGAATATCGAGAATCGAATTCAAAAGGCGTGAGATCTTTTTTACCGACATGATAAAGGGGGAATTGGCGAAACCGCTCGACAGCATGAAGGACTTCATCATCGAGAGAAGCGATGGAACTCCCGTCTTCCATCTGGCAAACGTCTGCGACGACATCAGCCAGAAGGTGAGCCACATTGTGAGGGGAGACGATCATGTTGAGAACACATACAGGCACATCTTTCTCTTTGCCTCCCTTGGCGCGCCGATACCACGCTATGCTCATCTTCCCATGATCGTCAATCAGTCCGGAAAACCATATAGCAAGCGTGATGGAGACGCATATGTCGGCGATTTCCGCACCAAAGGCTTTCTGCCGGACGCCCTTTTCAACTACCTCGCTCTTCTTGGATGGTCGCCGGGCGACGACAGGGAAAAAATGACTGTCGAGGAGATGATCCGCGACTTCGGAATTGAGAGGATCAAAAGCTCTCCCGCCCAGTTCGACATGAACAAGCTCCTGAACATGAACGGGCATTACATCGCGGAGATGCCTTCTGCGAATTTCGCAAAGTCAACGTTTGAAATGCTCAGCAGCGAGGCGGGATGGGATCTGCGTGGACAAGAGGAACTTTTTGGAAAAGTCGCCGCCCTCATGCAGTCGAGAACCAAGACGCTGAAACAGCCTCTTGAATGGAAATATTTCTTTTTTGACGACTACGAAAAGGATCAGAAGGCCATAGACAAAAATTTGAAAAAGCCGGAGATTTTCAAGGCGTTTGCATCTCTTGAAAAGGAGCTCGCCGAACTGCCAGGATTTTCCGCGCCCGAGATTGAAAAGGCCATAAGGAAGGCTGAGATCTCTGCAAATATTCCTGAAGGCAAGCTCAATCAGGCATTGCGAATTGCTGTGAGCGGAAAAACTACAGGTGCCGGAATTTACGAGACAATGGAACTGCTCGGAAAAGACCGGAGCATCAGCAGAATAAAAGAATATTCAAACTAATGTTACCTGCAGTCTCCGATGGAGTTCAATTTTTTTTCGAGGATAAGCCTCCATTTCTCGATGGCTTCGTCATCTAGATCTTTAGGAATGTAAATTGGCTCATCAAGAATAAGTCTCAGCTCCGAGAATGGCTTTGGAATTCTGAATTTGTCCCAGCTATTGAGCTCCCAATATGACGAAGAGTCCAGGCAAACGGGGAGGATTGGTCTTCCTGTGATGCTCGCTATAAGCACCGGTCCATTGCTCATTTTATATTTGGGGCCCCGCGGGCCATCGGGAGTTATTGCAACGTTAAACCCCTTTTCGATTAAAGAGAT